>JAFGEH010000194.1 GCA_016931665.1 Candidatus Cloacimonadota bacterium
ATAGGGCTATCTGCTTTTTCCCGTCAATCAGCCGGCAGCCTGCTGGTGATAGTAGCTAATAATACCCTGGCCGCCTATGGTGGGAATCTGGCTATTGCTGTTTTCGGCGTGATCAACCGGTTGATGAGGTTCACCCTGATGCCGGTATTCGGTATAGCCCAGGGTTTCCAACCGGTAGTCGGTTACAATTATGGCGCTGGATCTTATGCCAATATCATCAAGGCAGTCCGTAGGGGAATCTTGTATGCCTCCCTGGTTTCCGTGGCAGGTTTTCTTCTGTTCATGCTGCTACCGGGAACCCTGATGAGTATTTTCAGCGATGAACCCGAATTGATACATCAGGGGAAAATAGCCCTGAGACTAATGTCCCTGGCTCTGCCATTGGTAGGATATCAGGTACTCGGAGCCACCATTTTCCTTTCCATCGGCAAAGCCCTGCCCTCCTTCCTCCTGACCATGAGCAGGCAATTCCTCTTCCTGATTCCGCTCATTCTGTTTCTGCCCCGTTATCTCGGCATCAGGGGGGTCTGGATAGCTTTTCCTCTATCGGATATATTGTCTTTTCTCATCACTTTGATCTTCGTAATCAGGATCCTGGCAGAATTTAAATTAGAGATTAAAAGGAGAGAAAATGAGATATCTGCTACTTAGCTCCCTGGTTTTTTTCCTGCTTTTAGCCTGCGGGCAGTCCAAACAGGATGTGATTTATTATGATTTTGATGATCAATGGGATTACTATGACCCTGTTAAAACCGAGCAGCATTTTCGGATTTTACTTGAGTCATCCGAACAGGCTTCCGATCCGGATTACCGAGCTCAGTTACTCACCCAGATTGCCAGAGCCCAGGGTTTACAGGGAAATTTTACCGCTGCCCGGGCATCGCTGGAACAGGCCGAAACGCTGATCGCTGACAATCGGAGTACGGCCCGTATCAGATACTGGCTGGAATCAGGCCGGCTGCTTAGCAGTTCTGGAGATCCCGAGCAATCCCATGATTTTTTCCGTCAAGCCTACCAGCTGTCTGCCAGGCTGGGTAACGATTACTACGCCATCGATGCCGCACATATGCTGGGGATCGTCAGCCCGGCGGAAGAACAGCTGACCTGGGGATTAACTGCTCTGAGAACTGCCGAATCCAGTGAGGACCAGCGGGCACGCCTCTGGCTGGGCGCTTTGTATAATAACATCGGCTGGACATATCATGACGCCGGAGAATTCCAGGAAGCCCTGGAGCTGTTTCAGAAGGCTCTGAACTGGAGGATTGAGAGACAGGATGCTTATAGTATCAGGATAGCTAAATGGAGCGTGGCCCGGGCCTACCGTTCCCTGGGAGAAATGGAGAAAGCCCTCACCCTGCAATTGGAACTGGAACAGGAAATTCAATCACAGCAACTCCCGGAAGATGGTTATGTAGCAGAAGAGCTGGGAGAAATATATCTGGCCATAAATGACATCGACAGAGCAAAATTATATTTCAGAAAGGCTTATGAGCTCCAGAGCCAGGATGCCTGGATAAGAGAAAATGAACCTCTCCGGCTGGAAAGACTGCAGCAGCTGAGTGACTGAATTTCTACTTGACTGTTCAGGCTGCCAGATAAATCTACTTATATGCTGTCTCAATTAAACAAACAGGGGTTCGGAAATGGATAAGAAGATAGGTGAATATCTGCGGGATATCAGAGTTGAACAGGATTTGACTCTGGAAGACATATCTGAAGCTACGAAAATTAAAGTCCGTATCCTGAAAGACATTGAAGCCAATAATTTCGACAATTTCGGGGGGAGAGGTTATGCCAAAGCCCTGATCCTGAGTTATGCCCGTTATCTACAGGCGGACATTGAAACTGTTTTAAGCATGCTGGATACCTGTTTTGCAACGATAAAAGTTAAGTATTACCGAAATGGGGAGATCCAGCCCCGCAAATACATGATATCCACCAGTGTTTTCTCTCTGATACTGCTGATATTGCTCATTGCCGCTATTAGTTATTTTTCAGTAAGGTTGTATAAAGAAGGAAAACTGCATTTCCCGTTCCGGATCTTTTCACCACGCAGCAACACGGAAGAGCCGGTCGATTCCAGCCAGGCTGTCACCCCTCAACTCCCTGCCCCGCGGGAAGAGATCACTCCCCTGCTGCCTGAACAGACTTTGAACCTGGAAGCTCTTCATGATACGATCAATTATACCCATAAGCTGCTTTTTAAAGATAAGGACAGCCCTTTCAATCTGGGAAATAAATAGAAGCAGAGGATGAAATACCGGCCCGTTCAGTTTGAGCATCTCCTTTCTGCCGTTTTGAAACCTTCCCGTTATATCAATCTGGAGATCAACAGCTGTCATCAGCTACCTGCCGCTCATCTGGTGAATTTCTGCCTGGTTTATCCCGATGTTTACGAAGTCGGTTTTTCTCATCTCGGCCTGAAAATCCTCTATTCCATCATTAACAGACTCGAATTCGCCACTGCTGACCGGGCATACACCCCCTGGCCGGATTTCGGTGACCTGCTGCTGAACAAGAAATTACCTCTGTTCGGACTGGAAAGCAGGATGGCCTGCCTGGATTTCGATGTGGTTGGCTTTACTTTGCAGACCGAACTTACTTATACCAATATCCTTTACACGCTGGAACTGGCTCAGATACCCCCACTCAGCCGGGAACGCAACAATACTCATCCCCTGATCCTGGCGGGGGGACCGGGAGCAGTAAATCCTCTCCCCCTGGCTGAATACTGCGATGCCTTTCTGATCGGTGACGGAGAAGAAGCCATAATTGAGATTGCCCACGCCCTCAGGGAAACAAAACATCAGGGCAGGCAGGAACGACTGGAAGCTCTGTCTGAGATAGCCGGAATCTATATTCCCGTAATTCACGGAGTGCCACCGGACAGAAAGATTAAAGCTCGGAAATTTATAGCTGTGGATGATAAAAAATACTGGCATTCACCGCAGCTTGTTCCCTGGACAGAACCTACCCATTATCGCTTCGTATCTGAAATCATGCGCGGTTGCAGCAGAGGCTGTCGTTTCTGCCAGGCCGGTTATTTCTACAGGCCGGTCCGGGAAAAAGAACCGCATACAATTCTGGAGAATCTTCTGCAGGAGGTGCGGGGTCAGGGTTGGAATGAAGCAGCCCTTTCTTCACTTTCTTCCAGCGATTATTCCTGCATCCATTGGCTGTTGCAGGAACTGGCGGCAATACTTCCTGAAATGAATACTACCCTCTCGCTACCCTCGCTGCGGGTGGATAGCCTGGATCACGAGATTACATCCCTGCTCAATACACTTGGTCAGACAGGGCTGACAATTGCCCCGGAAGCTGGCACCCAGAGATTGCGGGACATAATCAATAAAAATCTCACCGAACAGGACATCCTTTCGGGAGTGCAAACTGCTCTGGCCAACGGCTGGAAACTGATCAAGCTGTATTTCATGATCGGACTGCCCCTGGAACAAGAGGCAGATATTGCCGGAATAATCGTTCTGATCGAAAAGATCATGGAAGTAACCGGCCGCAGGATCAGGTTGAATGTAACCATTTCTCCTTTTGTACCGAAAGCTCATACCCCTTTTCAGTGGTGTGGCATGAACAGCCGGGAAGAGCTGCAGCAGAAAGCTCAGAGAATCAGAAATGCCTTTCTGCGTTATAAATTTGTGAAGATCAATTATCACAACCCTGAATCATCCCAACTGGAATGTCTGCTGGGACGAGGAGACAGCCGGGCCGGTCTTTTATTGCATAAAGCCTATCAACTGGGCGCCCGGTATGACGGCTGGCTGGAATACTCGAACCCGGAGATCTGGCAGCAGGCAATGGCAGAAACAAGTTTTAACCTGAATGATCACCTGGCTCCCCTGCCCATCTCAGCCCACCTGCCCTGGGATAATATCGATCTGGGCATCAGCGGTCCCTTTCTGGCAGCAGAATGGCAGAAGGCACAGGACATGGCAGTTACACCAGATTGCCGGCAGGGAGATTGCAGTGGTTGCGGAGTCTGCCGGCCGAAAGTAAAGCCTGTTATGCAAAAGCCCCTGCCAATTTCAGTTCTTACTGCAGATAAAGAAGGCGAACCTGGTTCAGGATCCGTATTTTATTACCGGGTATTTTTTGGCAAATCAGGATTAATAAGATTCGTAGCTCATCTGGACCTGATCCGCATGACCCAGAACTTTTTGAGAGCAGCCGGTCTGCCTCTGGCCTACAGCAAAGGCTTCAACCGTCATCCCAGATTGAATTTCTGCCCCCCCCTGGCAGTAGGAGTAGAAGGTGAGATGGAGTATTTTGATATTGGCCTGCAGCAACCCCTGGTGCTCGAAGAACTATCCGCCCGTTTAAGATCAACGATGGCATCTCCCCTCACTCTGCAGAAAGTGATCGCTCTATCCGGCAAAAACCAGCTTTCCATGGATTATTATCCTCTGGAAGAATATGCGATCCGGGCCGAAGGTGAATTAGACTCCCGACTAAGAGACGGCATCAGGAAATTTCAACAGGCAGCCAGCTGGAAATTTGCCCGAGTTCGCAAAGGGCACGAACAGGTAACTGACCTTAAGCAGGTAGTAGTAAACATCGAATGGCAGAAGGAAGAATTAAGAATTGTCAAATACCGGACCGGCGCTTCCCTGTTCGATTTTCTCGCCGCTACCTGTGATATCTCCAGAGAAGAAGCAGGATATCTCAGCCTGGTCAGAAAGGGCTTCCTGAAAGCTCATTCTTCCAGATAAGAAATAAGCTCGCGGATAATTTCCCCGGTAATACCCCAGATAACTTCATTATTTACCCGGTACACATAAACAGGACGCTGATCTCCGCCCCAGCTGGTCCAGTATTTCCTGGGTAGGCCCAGCTGCCTGGCCGGTAACAGCTCAACTTTTTTCCCTTTTTTATCTGTGTAAGAAGGTTGGAACTCCATTCTCAGGCGGTACACTTCCGGCGGGTGTTCAAGGAAGAAGTTGACCGGGACCAGGATGAGTTCTTCCACTTCCCTCTGATCCGGAGTCAGTTCAGACAGAGATTGAAGGTGCAACCGACCTACGAAGGCATCGATCATATGATACGCAGGATTGAGGAGCGGGGGCAGCTTTCCTCCCAGCTCGATCAGTCTGGTGGGCAAGCCCAGCTCTTCACTGGTCTCACGCAGGGCGGTAGCAGCGATATTGGCATCCAGACGGGGATCCACCTCGCCTCCGGGAAAGCATATTTCTCCCCCCTGCCGGATAGTTACCGCTCTTTTTTCCAACAGCAGGTGCTGCTCCCCGTCCGCTTCCACGAAAGGAACCAGAACAACTGAATGACGGAATTCCTTTTCTCGCATAATACCAGGTTTATCTGAAATCCGGCGGATAATCTTTTCGTAAGCGCTTTCCGGGATAGACATATTACTTTTATACAAAATTGCATTCCCGGATTTTCCTACCGATTGAATCAGATCAAGCCGTGCAAGTGTGTACAATATCTTCCGGGCCAACCGGGGATTCACTGATAAATAACGGGCCAGATAACTGCTGCTGCAAGGTTCGGGAAAATTCCTTCCGATCAGGTTTAACAGGTCTGTTTTAGATTGAACCGTTATCGATTGCCTTACTTCCAGGAGGCGCCTGTCGTCAATGCTGATCCCTTTTCGCCTCCAGCTACCGCGGCCGTCTTCCTTTCTGATTTCCTCCCCGCTGATCTGAAGTAACTCCAGAGACAGGTGCGGATGATCAAGCCAGGGAATGATGTGCACCAGCTCCG
>JAFGEH010000195.1 GCA_016931665.1 Candidatus Cloacimonadota bacterium
GGCTATGCTTCCATCAAGACTATAAAACGCATCGTCCGCAGCTATGAACAGATGCAGAATCCCAAATTCGTGATTGCTCTGGGCAGCTGCACCATCAATGGCGGTATGTACTGGGACAGCTATAATACCATCAAACGGCTTGATCATTATATCCCGGTGGATGTTTACATCACCGGCTGTATGCCGCGTCCGGAAGCCATTATCGCCGGTTTTGACTATCTCAAGAAGCTCATCAGGGAGGGCAAAGCTGAAGGAGCTAACAAATATGCCGAAAATTTCGACTGGTATAAAGCCAATCAGAAACGGATCATCAAAGATTGGAATATGCCTGATTATAACTGGTAGGTGAATATGGAAAAGATTATCTCCCGACTGCAGTTGAGTTTTGCGCTTCAGGATATCCGAGAACAGAGGCCCGATCTCTGGTTCCTGTCCATTGCTAAAAATAATGCCGTCAGCATACTGACCAGCTTGCGTGATATTCACGGTTTTACTTCCCTCATCTTGCTGACCGCCGTCGATTATCTGGAAAATAATGTGTTTCAGTTAACCTACATCTTAAGAAATTACTCAATGAATGTAAGTCTCGGTATTGAAGTGAAGTTGCCCCGGGAAGCGGCAGTAATGGATTCGATTCATCATCTCTGGCAGCACGCCGAAACCTTCCAGCGGGAACTCAAAGAAATGTTCGGGATCGATTTTCCGGGAAGTCCGGGAATCGATGAAGGATTTGTACTGGAAGGCTGGGATAATATACCTCCCCTGAGGCGGGATTTTGATACCAGAAAATATGCCCGGGAAACCTTCTTTCCCAGACCCGGCAGAACCAAACATGATCCCAGAGATCAAATGAGATCAAAATTATATTCCGATTACTCCGGAGGTGAAAAATGAAAAAAATAATTCTATCCCTGATCATTGGACTGATCGTGGGAGCTGCTCTGATGGGGCTGTTTGTCTGGAAAAAGATGCCTTCCCTGATGCTGCAGGTGGTTAAAAGCAGATATGATTTTGAAACAACAGTATCCATGCTGGAAGAAGCATCGTATCAGAATGAATGGGAAGTCCTGCATATTTATGATATGGGGGATTGCCTGTTCAGCGAAGGCTTTGACGATCAGCTGTTGAAGATCACTATCCTCTCCATCTGCCAGCCCGATTATTCCTACCATATCCTGCAGGATGATGAGAACCGTAAGATTGCCGCGATCATGCCCTGCCGCATAGGTGTTTATGAAGACAGCAGGGGAGATGTTTATCTCACCCGGATGAATATCAAATTATTCAGTAAAATGTTTTCCGGCACTATAGGTGAAATCATGACCCTGGTAGCCGAAGATGATGCCAAGATTTCAGCTGATATTATGGAAGAATAAATCTCAGGAGATGCTTGAATGTGGGAAGGAGATCGCAGTAAATTCCCGGAAATTATCGATGGTAAACCAGTTATAGACCTTGATTCCCAGAAATATGTCAAGATCTGGCAGGGTCCTCAGCATCCCGGAGTAACGGGTAATATTGCCCTGGAAGTGACTCTTTGCGGAGATGAGGTTGTGGACCTGAAAACCCATGTAGGATACCTGCATCGCGGCTTTGAGAAGCTACTGGAAAGACGCACCTGGATGCAGGGTTTTACCATCGTCTGCCGGATATGTGTTCCCGAACCGGACACCAATGAATATCTCTTTGCAGCCGGAGTGGAAGAACTCAGTGGCATAACAGTGCCTGCCAAAGCTGAATGGATACGCACCTTGACCCTGGAAATGGCCCGTCTGGCCAGTTTCCTGATGTGGCTGGGAGGGCAGGCTGCTGCTTTCGGTATGGGAACCGTAGGGCAATGGACCGTAGCCCACCGTGATTTCCTGCTCGATATCTTCGAGGAATTGAGCGGAGGCAGAATTTATCATATGTATATCGTGCCCGGGGGTGTTCGCGCCGATCTGCCTAAGGGATTGGACCGGAGGCTGGAAGATGTACTGAAGAAAATTGAGATTCTTCTGAAGGACGTTGACAGGGTACTTTTCAATAATGCCATCTTCAAGTTAAGATCCAGAGGGTTGGGGATAGTAACTCGAGACATGGTAGATTCCTATGGCGTTGTCGGCCCGGTAGCCAGAGCTGCCGGCCTTGCCCGTGATCTGCGGAAAGATCATCCCTATCTGGTCTATGAAAAACTGGATTTCGATATTATCACTGCCACCGGATCCGATGCTTTCACCCGGGCTCAGGTAAGGTTTAAAGAGATGTATCAATGCATCGACCTGATCAGGCAGATCCTGAGTCGTATGCCCGATTCAGGAGATTTTTATACACCGGTCCCCAATGTCCTGCACTGGAAAATACCAGCCGGTGCAACCTTCGTTCAAGCGGAAGCTTCCCGTGGCGAATACGGTTATTATATGGTAAGTGATGGCACAGCTTACCCCAGACGGATTGCCGTGAGAGGACCAAGTTACAGTCATGCTATCGCCCTGCTGCAGAAGCTGGCGATCAACACGAATATAGCCGATCTGGCCGGACTGATGGTTTCCCTGCAGACCTGTCCTCCGGAAATCGAGAGGTAAAGATGAGTTTACGTGATATCATTTCACCCTTCTATGTCTGGAAACGCGCTTTCAGTAAACCTTTTACCACAAAAAAACCTTTAAGCGACAGGCCGGGCGCACCCCGGTACCGCGGTTTTCATAAAAACGATCTGAATAAATGTATCGGCTGCGGTACCTGCGAAACCATCTGCCAGAATGAAGCCATCGACCTGGTTCCTGTTCCCGGTATAGAAACCACCCTGGAAGATAGCGGACTACGTCCTCGGATTGATTATGGTCGCTGCTGCTGGTGTGCCCTCTGCGTGGATATCTGCACCACAGATTCCCTGACCATGTCTAATGAATATGTCTGGATTGATGCCGATGCCGATGTTTTCCGCTTCGTCCCGGGTTATGATGAAAAAGAATGGCAGCATCAGGATCGGGGCTACCGGCGCAGCGAAGAATACCGGCTGCTGCATCCGCAAAGAACAGATATGAAGATGCTGGATCCGGTAACAGGTGTCGGATCATTTCTGGAAATCGTACAGGGATATTCCCGCGAGCAGGCGATCCGGGAAGCTATGCGTTGTGTGGATTGCGGAATTTGTGTGGCTTCCTGCCCGGCTCACATGGATATTCCGGATTATATCAGAGCCATTCGCAATGATGACCTGGAAGAAGGGCTGCGCCTGCTGTATCAGACCAATCCTCTGCCGGGGGTCTGCGGCCGCATCTGTACGCATCGCTGTGAAGAAGTCTGCTCCCTGGGCGTGAAAGGTGAACCGATTGCCATTCGCTGGCTGAAAAGGTATATCGTGGATCAAGTAGAGAGCAGCTCCTTCCGGGATATTCTGCAGCAGGAATTTGTACCGAATGGCAAAAAGGTGGCAGTTATCGGGGCCGGGCCGGGAGGATTGAGTGCGGCATATTATCTCAACAGAATGGGTTATAGCGTTACGATCTACGAAAAATATCCATTGCCCGGTGGCATGCTCCGCTATGGCGTCCCCGAATACCGCCTGCCCTACGATCAGCTGGATAAGGATATAAGTTATCTTCTTACACTTGGCATAATACTGGAAAGGGATAAACAGGTGGGTAAAGATATCGGTTTCCAAGATATCTATCAGCAATATGATGCCATATTTTTCTCAACCGGACTCTCTGTTTCCTACAAGCTGGAGATACCCGGAGAAGAATTGCCGGGAGTGATCCCCGGCCTACAGATACTGGCTGAAGTCACCCAAGGACTCAAACCCGTCATCGGACGGCAGGTGGCAGTGATCGGTGGCGGCAATGTGGCTATGGATGCTGCCCGGACCTGCCGTAGGCTGGGTGCGGATGTTACAGTTGTCTATCGCCGCCGGGAGGAAGATATGCCAGCCGACAGGGAAGAGATCGAGGAAGCAAAAAGTGAAGGAGTAAAATTCATCATACAGGCTATCCCTGTAAAGATCAGCCGGTCTTCTGCCGGAAAACTGGAGTTCTTCTGGAATGAAGCCACCATGGTCTCCCAGGGAGAAGGGCAGAGACCCAGGCCCGAAGCTATCCCGGGAGCAGTGCGTCAGCTGGAAGTGGATACCCTGATCCCGGCCATTGGGCAGGGAAGTGATCTGGCTTTCCTTTCGGAGGACAGGCAGAATCAGATAGAATTCAGGAAATACAAGGTTAAAGTCGATTACCTGGGACAAACCTCCGATCCCAGGATCTTTGCCGGGGGTGACATCGTTAATCCAACCGCTGATGCCATCAGTGCAATTGCCGACGGATACAGGGCAGCCAGTGGGATAGATAAATTTTTACGGAAATGAAATAAAATTAACTCAACTTTCAATATCAGAGAAATCCCGTGCTTTATTCTTGACAAATATATCTTACCTGTATTTTAGAGTGTTATAAGGTAAAATTCTGCAAGAAAGGAGTTATTATGAAAAAGTCATTTAGAGTGTTAATTGGCACTATGTTACTGATTTCATTATTCCTGGCTGCCTGCGCACC
>JAFGEH010000196.1 GCA_016931665.1 Candidatus Cloacimonadota bacterium
CGCGGGATTGGCATGTTCGTGGAAAAAGGGGCAAAGGAGAGGCTTACCAGTCGGAAGAGTAAGGAATTTCTGGATACCGACCTGCGGAAAATCATTCTCAGGGCCCGGTCACTGGGTTTTGAGAAACAGGAATTACTGAAGATCATGGATGACATTTTCAAAGAACAGGAGGATGAGAATGAACGTCATTGAAATGAGGAATGTAACCAAGAATTACGGTAAGCTGAAGGCGCTGGATGATATAACCCTCAGTCTGCCGGCGGGAAGGATAATTGGACTTTTGGGAAAGAATGGCGCCGGGAAATCCACTATGATGCGTTCTCTGCTTGGGTTCCTGCACTTTCAGGGTGAGATCGAGCTGCTGGGTACTCCTATTCACCGGCACAGGGAATCCATCCATAATCATGTCGCCTTTATTCCGGATGTCAATTGCCTGGACAACAAACTAACCGTGCAGCAGACCCTGAGTTATGTTTCAGCACTGAATCCCAGCTGGAATCAGGAAAAAGCCAATGAGCTGATGAGTCGCAGCGATCTACCCCTTAAACAGAAAGTCGGTCATTTATCCAAAGGAATGAAAACCAAGCTCTACCTGTTGATCACCCTTTCCCTTGATGTACAGCTGCTGCTGCTCGATGAGCCCACCCTGGGCCTGGACATCGTATTCAGGAAGGAATTCTTCAATACCATTCTGGGGGAGTTCTACGATGATTCGAAAACGATTCTGATCTCCACCCACCAGGTTGAGGAGGTTGAACACATTCTGCAGGACATTATCTTCATAGATCATGGCAAACTGGTACTGCATGAAGACATTAATGTTCTCAAGAAAAAATATTCTGTGCTTACCCTGCCGCAGGAAAGGAAGAAGGAACTGGAAAATCTGAATCCTCTGTTGATCAATTATACCCTGGGTCATGTCAGTGGCATTGTTTCTAGTGAGGTGGCCATTGAAGAAGCCCAGGTGAACAGGCCTACTCTTTCCGACCTGTTTGTGGCCAAAGTAGGAGGTTATCATGAGTAAATTCGCTGCCTTGCTGAAAAAAGACTGGTATCTCAGCCGCAAACAGCTGTTGATCCCGGTGTGGGTAGTAGGTGGATATTATCTGCTGATCATGATTGCCGGGCTCATTGCCTATCTGAAATTCGGAGCCGATATTGAGTGGTCAGATTTTTCCCGCCTGGAATTTCCGACCGTTGGTATCCTGAGTTATTTCTCCAGTATGGTAATGATGGGATTACCGGGACTGCTGGCGCTGTTAGTGACCCTGGTCCTGACTCAGAGCGCCCTGAATGATGACGTGAAGCGTAATGCGGAGCTCTTTCACCGTTCGCAGCCGGTTTCGGTGTGGCAGAGGACTCTGGCCAAATTCAGTTTGAGCATTGGGGGGAACTGGGCTATCCTGATTCTGATATCGGCCTTCAATTTCCTCCTTATGACTGTTTTGCTCTCGATCTTTGCCCAGTTCAATTTCTGGCCTGCTCTGGCTGGCATGGTGCAGGGGCTGATAGTCTATTTCAAGATAACTCTGGTATTGGGCAGCATCTTATTCCTGGCTTCGGCAGTTTTCCGTGACAAGGCTTTCGTGATTACACTGGCCATTCTGGCAGGGGTTCATTCCCTGTTCATCATCCTGAATTTTGCTTTCGGCTGGCATCTGCCGCTGCCTTTGAACTATCTTTATGAATTGCTGAAATTCAGTTCGATCACCAGCCTGGAAGGAGATATAAGCACTGTGGAAGTCAGAGAGCTGATCCGAGAAAACTGGGGTGTCATAGTCTTCAACTGGAAAACGCTGCTTCAGATAATTTTCTCCGGAATTATGTACGCCGCAGCAACCCTGATATATAAAAACAAGGAAATCAAGTAGGAGATATCATGAACTCGCAGGAATTTTTCCACATCTTCGTTCGCTTTCTGAGGGAAGTTATCCATTCGATAACCAGCGGCTTCAGTTATTATCATTTTTATAAATAACAGCTGATCCTCAGATCTTATTAACTGGTTATATTCATGATATGGTTGGAGATATTTAATCCGGGCAGATTGGATTGATAAGTGCTCAGTAAAATAATAGGAGGATTTATGAACAGGTTTCTTTGTCTGATGTTTCTGCTGCTGGCCAGCCTGACGCTGCCGGCGATTACACAGGAATTCCAGTTAACAGCGGACACGGTAACGCTGGAGTTTGAGAATATAAAAATCAGGGATATCATCTTTCACAAATCGGATCAGGTCAAGCTTCGCTATGACAGCAAGGAAGAAGTTCAGGTTGAAGCAGGATATGACCGGTTAAAGATTACGGCACCGCACGAAGCCGGCATCAAACTCTATCTGCCGGACCAGAAGACCTATGTTTATCACCGGGACAATTCAGTTTATACCTTCACACCCCGCCGGATGAGCATTCTGGGGGCGGAAGGCGAACTGATTGAGTTTGATGAAAAACGCCTGATCGTGCAGAAGGATGGCACTTCCCTTGTGGAGATCAGCGAAAGGGGGATCATGGTGGAAGATGACGATGAAAAGGTAACGATCGGTAAAGAAGGGATAATCGTGCAGAGTGATGATGAAGATACCCAGTTAACCGGCTTCTGGGGGAAATTACTGGGCAGTGTAATTAAGAGTATTGCCCACACATCTGTAACTTATGCCGGCAAGCGGCCGGAAAAGATCGCCCGATTAGTTATCAATGATGACGGAGACAATGACTTTGTCCTGGGGGGAGATATGGACTGGGATACTGATAGCACGGAAAGGAAGGGAAAATCGGGCAAAGAAACTTACACACCGACGGAACCTTCCGAAATTACTTTGTTGAATCGAAACGGATCGGTTCAGATCGAGGCTTGGGATGAAGATTTTCTGGAGTTAAGCTGGGAAATGACCAGTCTGAAAGGCAAATCCGAACTGGAGAAAGTGCAGGTGGATATTTCCTGGGGCAGGTTGATCGAGGTGGAAACCGTTCACTTGCAGAACAATCCGAGAGTGAGTGTGAAATATGAAATCAAGATTCCGGCAAATGTTACTCTGGAAGAGATCAGCACTTCCAACGGGGCGATACAGATCAGGGGAACGGCAGGTGATGGCCAGCTGCAGACTTCTAATGGCCGGATAACTATTAAGGATCATCAGGGCAATCTCACTGCCCATACCAGCAATGGGAAGATCAAGGCATCAGATATCACGGGTGATCTGGATGCTTCCACCAGCAATGGTTCTTTGTCCATCGAAAATATTAGAGGACAGTTAAAAGCGGTAACCAGCAATGGATCGATAGAAATCTCCAAATGCAGCCGAATCTCTGAGTTGAGAACTTCCAACAGCAGCATCAGCGCTGAATTACCTGTCCTGCAGGAGAATGTCGTCATCAGGACCAGCAACGGTTCTGTGCGTCTCTGGCTTGATCCCCACAATGATCTAAAACTTAATGCCTCAACTTCCAATGGTAAAATCCGGCACGAAGGTCTCGCCCTGGAAGTTACAAAATCCAGTCGGGATTCTCTCTCAGCCATCTTTAATTCAGGTTTATATAATATGAATATTACTACATCCAATGGTAATATCGAGCTGAAGGAACTGGAAACTGTCGAATAATATAGTGGAGGTAAGAAATGTTTAAGAGGTTGTGTTTCGTTTTGATTCTGGGAGGGTTATTGGTGTTGACTTTGAACGCCCAATTCCTGCCGATAGCTAACACCGAGGACATACTGGCGGTGGAAGCCAACCCGGCAGCGCTGGGTTTTGGTA
>JAFGEH010000197.1 GCA_016931665.1 Candidatus Cloacimonadota bacterium
CGGGACGATGGTTCACAGAGTTTTGTGCCATAATTTCAGAAGATCCGGTAAGGGTACGATAATTTGCTGCAGGGCTTCCGGGGTAATTGTCTGTCCGGCATCACAGACAGCCTCATCAGGGCAGATATGGGTTTCAATTATCAGGCCGTCCGCCCCGGCAGCAGCAGCAGCCCAGCTCAGTGGTTTGATCAGTTCCCTGATCCCGGCACTGTGAGAGGGGTCTACGAAGACAGGCAGCTGGCTTTGAGCTTTTACAACCGGGATCGCGGAGAGGTCCAGGGTGTAGCGGGTGGCTGTTTCAAAAGTGCGGATTCCTCTTTCACAGAGGATTACCCTCCGGTTGCCGGCTGCCAGTATATGCTCGGCTGCCAGCAGCCATTCTTCCACGGTATTGGCCATTCCTCTCTTCAGAATGACGGGATGATCGATTTCACCCAGCTTGCGGAGCAGGGGGAAATTGTTCATATTTCTGGTACCGACCTGTATAACATTCACCAGCCGATACATGACATCCAGATCTTCGATACAGGTGATTTCGGAAACTGTTATCATACCAGTTTCTTCACCGACCCGGGCCAGTATTTCCAGGGCAGATTTTCCCAGACCCTGAAAACTGTAGGGTGAAGTTCTTAACTTGAAGGCACCACCTCTGAGAAAGTGAATATCCATCGCTTTCAGCTTTCGGGCAATTGCCAGCAGATCCGGATAGTTTTCAATGGTACAGGGACCTGCTATGATCCTGAAATAATCGCTGCCTATGATCTTACCCTTGATTTCAAAGTGGTATGGACCAGATTTCTGCAGTTTAACTTTCATAATCTTCACCCCGGGAAGAGAAATATCTGTTTTGCTGTTCCACCGGTAGATGCAGGAATCCGAACTGTAGTCCCCGATTACTTACCAGAAAGCTGTCTGCCTTGAAATAATCCATGATTTCCTGCACTATCATGGTTCCGGTTAGAACGATATCGGAACGAGCCGGATCAACAGGCAGCAGGGCAGCCAGCTGGCGGCGATTAAGCCGGGAGATCTTCCGGTACAGCAGATCCAGTTCCCTCAAGCTGATCCTGGTTTTATGGACTTCATCACTTAAAAAATCAGAAATACCGTATTGCAGGGCACTGAGACTGGTAACTGTACCACCGATACCGATTAATGAAGGTCTCCCCGGGAATTTTCCAGTGAGTGAATGCAACATCTTCCTAACTTCGTTTCTTTTATTCAGTATGCTGCCAGGATGGCTATTCTGGAGCCTTCTGATGCCCAACGGCAAGCTTAAGCTGCCGGCGATTCTGCCTTGCTGAAGCAGAGAAAATTCCGTGCTGCCGCCACCGATATCAAACAGAAGCATTTGCTGCAGTTCCGGGAATTCGGTAAGATTGGCTAAAGCATTCCACAAAGCTTCCGTTTCTCCGCTGATGATATGATAGGCAAGCTGGAATCTTCGACTCAGCCAGTCGGAGAGGACATTGATATTAGCAGCCTCCCGGGAACAACTGGTACCGATCACTGCAATCCGGCTGGTGAAGAGGCCGGCGAAGGGAATCCGCTCACGCAGGATGGATTTTGCCCTATTGAATCCAGCTCTGGTAATATGGCTGGATTTCATGTTCCTGCCCAGGGCGGCTGTATCAAAAAAGCGCTTGAAAACAGTGATCTGACCATCATTTTTACTGGCTATGAGAGTCTGGATATTATTGGTGCCAACATCCAGCACGGCAGAGAGGGGTGGGGATGTCATATCAATAATGATAAATTGTGCGGATATTTTCGGCTTGCCAGCCCTTATCTTTTACTTCTTTAAGGTCAAATTCGAAGACCTGTT
The DNA here is from genome assembly GCA_016931665.1 of Candidatus Cloacimonadota bacterium. Taxonomy (GTDB): domain Bacteria; phylum Cloacimonadota; class Cloacimonadia; order Cloacimonadales; family TCS61; genus JAFGEH01. Next base: position 1,826 of record JAFGEH010000197.1, read on the forward strand.
CCCGGTTGGGCAGAGTGGCCAGATCGAAATTATCCGGGAATTGGGAGCTGTGGGCGAAAGCTGTGGCGTAAGGTGAATCCTGACGCCGGGAATCGGTGATCCAGAGCTGGCCGCTCAGATCTTTCATGAAACGCATGAAGCCAAAACCTTTGTCCGGGAAAAAAGAGTAACAGACGCCTCTGGCCACTTTTCGGGAATTTTCATTCTGATGCTCGCTTTCCAGAAGGTTGGGGACCAGATAACCCGAAGTAAAGACATCGGCTTCATTGCGCAGCTGATAGGAAACATTCTTGAAAGCCAGGATTTCCACCCGGCAGCCTTTATTCTGCAGCGCTCTTACCACCTGAGTGAAATCACCGTCCCCGGTAACCATCAATACATAATCCAGTCTCTCGGACTGCATCAGGGCATCAACCGCCATATCGAGATCGGCGTTAGCCTTACCGTACCGGTTACCCTGATCATCCTCGAACCAGCGAACGATTTTTACGATAATTTTATAACCGAAATCCCGCAGAACAGAATGAAAGCTTTCCGATTTTCTTTTGTATTCAGCATTTTTCCGGGCCATTTCCTCATCGAAAGCGACATAGGCATTCAAACGTATAGCCACGCCATTGTTACGGCAGGCAAATTCCCTGAGAACGTCGTACTGCATGCCGAAACCGCCATTCTGGGCGATATTTGACACATCCACATATATACCAACTCTCAGGTGACCTGATCTTTCCATGTATTTCCTCCTGAATCTGTGAAATTAAATTACAATCTGGTTTCTAATCCGAAATGGATTATGCCGTCAAGAGGATTTCTAAATTTCCCCCCACTATAACCGAAACCATAATCAATGCCGACTAATCCGATGGGAATACGCAGGCGGCAGCCCAGACCCAGGCCCAGCAATCTTCCGTAACA
>JAFGEH010000022.1 GCA_016931665.1 Candidatus Cloacimonadota bacterium
CCCAGAGTTTCATGGATGAAACGCAGGTGGTCCCTGGTTGTGATAACAGCGCCGCAGCTTTCACAGATCAGCAGTTCTCTCTCCTGGGTCTCGATCAGTTGCGAACGGTCGAATACAGCCAGATCGAAGATCTTATCGGATAGTTTCACGCCTTTACCGGTAATGCAGTGTTCCTCGCATTTTCCGCAGAATATGCACTTACCATAGTCACGATAGATATAACGTTTCTGGTTCTGGACATCATCCCGGAAAGTAATAGCTCCGGGAGGGCAAACATTGGCGCAGGTTTCGCAGCCCACGCAATTATCTTCATCCACCACGGGTTTGCCGCGAAAACCGCTGTAAGGAATGTGGGGCTTACGGGGGAAATCACTGGTATAGGGACGTGAAAACAGTGAAACCAGGGCTTCTTTTATTTCTCTGAGTTTAGGATATTTCATTTCTGCGCATCCTTGTAATGATCAACCACCGTCTTATCATAGAGTTTGATCCCGAATTTATATGATCCCCGGATCAGAGCATGGGCAGCTACTGTCGAAGCGAAAAACAGCAGGGGAATGGCGATAAGTGCTTTCAACCCGGAACTGCCGAAGCCATTTCGCAGGAAGAAACCAAAGAGGATGCTGCAGGTTCCCAGTGTTACAGATTTAGTAGCGGATTGCAGGCGGTTGTAAACATCGGGCAGGCGGATCAGCCCGATACAGCCGAAAAGGTCGAATATCACACCGATCGTAATGAAAATCATACTTATACTATTCATCTAATTTCTTCCCTGTTAAATATTTTGCCAGCGTGATAGTGCCAATGAAACTGAGAATTATCCAGGCAATGGCGATATCGATCAGGAACATACGTCCGGTCCTGATGGCAAGAATAACGCATATCCCCACTACCAGAATACCGAATATATCGATTGCCACCATTCTGTCTGCCATGGTCGGTCCAAACACGACCCGGTAAAAACAGAGAAAACTCATTGCTATCAGGAGGTATAAAAATAGATCAATCATTCAAAAATCCTCTTCAGATATTTTTCGAACCGGCCCAGGATCTTGCGGGAATAGACTTTAGGATCTTCACTGCTGACATAGATCCAGTGGATATAGAAATCATCCTCAATCACATCAACAGTAATGGTTCCTGGGGTCATGGTTATCGAGTTGGCCAGGAAAGTCCTGCCGATATCGGTTTTCAGAGTGCTTTTCACCTTCACGATGCCGGGCTTGATGGGCATAGCGGGATTCAATACCCGGTAGGCTACATCGAAATTGGCTTTAAGGCATTCCCAGATGAAAACGAACAGGTAGATGATGATCCAGAAATACCTCTGCGGCTGGAAGAATTTCACTGTATTCCGCAGGAAGCTGCGTCCGAACAGAACAGCCGTCAGCAGGGAAGCAACACCGCCCACGATCAGATTGGGAGTCTGCAGATTCCAGGTGAAAGCCAGCCACAGCAGCATCATAATAATAAATAATACAACATATCTCATATCAGTACCCCAATATTACCCTGGCATACGCTGTGGAATTGATCAGGGCATCCACAGCCGGTTTAAGAAATATTTTCTGTACATCGGGTATAACCAGCAGGCTCAGACCCAGGCAGAGAACAGCCAGCAGGATCTGCGAAAAAGCCATACTGAATGGCACTTCACGAATTTTCGGGAAATTGACATTTTTATTGAAGAAAGTATATTTCTGCAATTTCATAAAATAGCCGATGGTAATGATGCTTACGATAACAGCCAGTAAAGCCAGGAAATAATATTTTGCCTGAACTGCAGCTATAATGATTATCAATTTACTAAAAAATCCATTGAAGGGTGGAACTCCGGATATCGACAGGGAAGCGATAAGTGAGCTGGAAGCTGTAACCGGCATAACCTCATTCAGACCTCCCAGCTTTCGCATGTCCCTGGTTCCCGTTCGATATTCCACAGCGCCGGCTCCCAGAAAGAGAAGCCCTTTAAATACCGCATGGTTGATCAGATGGAACAATCCGCCTGTAATGGCCAGGGCCGCTATTTTAATGTCACCTCCCCTTACAAGCACCAGCATTCCGATCCCCACTCCCAGGATCACATATCCGATCTGGCTGATACTGGAATAAGCCAGCATCCTTTTTATATCCCACTGCCCTATTGCCAGCAGGCTGCCTATGATCATGGAAAGTGCCCCCAGAACCGTGATCGTCATGGATATTTCATAATTAATAGCAAACATATTGAAGAACAAGCGCAGAATTACATAGATACCAATTGCTTTGATCACCACTCCCGACAGCATGGCTGATATGGGTGAAGGAGCCGAGGAATGGGCATCGGGCAGCCAGGAGTGGAAGGGGAAAATAGCTGCTTTCAGGCCAAATCCCGTGATCAATAATACAGCCACGAATTTGAAGAAAACACCCGTTCCTGCCACCTGAGCAGATATATCGGCCATGTTCAGCGTCCCGGTCTGCCAGTAGATGAAGCCTATACTCAGCAGAATAATCAGTGATGCCACTCCCCCCAGGACCTGATACTTGAAGGAAGCCTCCAGCTGTTCCCGTTCAATTCCGAAGGCAACCAGGGCATAGGCTGCAATCGACGAAATTTCCAGAAAGACAAAAATATTAAAGATATCTCCGCTGATTACCAGACCATTCATGCCAGCGATCAAAAGGCTGAACAGGATATAGAATTTAGGCTCCGCCGTGTATTGCCTGGTGTAGGATAGGGCATACAATGCTGAAAGGAAGCCAATGAGAGAAATAATCAGCAGCAGCAGTTTGGAGAACCCGTCGATCACCAGATAAATAGCAATGGGTACACCGTTCCTGGCCGCATGTCCTCCAACCTCATAGATTTGCGGTTCTGTTACATTATAAAGGAAGTAGAAGGTAAGATATAACAGAAAAAGCAGCATCATGGTTACCAGGATCTTGCTCAGGTGTTTGATCAGACGCCCGAAGATGACCATGAGAAAGGCAGACCCTAAGGGAACAATGACGAATAGGGGCACCAGTGAGTTCATTTTTTATCCTTTTAAATGATTAATCTTTCTAATATCAAAAGTGCCATATTTGCCATAGAGGCGAATGGCGATCGCCAGCAGCAGGGAAGTGGTGGCCAGTCCGATGACAATTGCTGTCAGGATCATGGCTTGCGGCAGGGGATCAACAAAGGGGCCAGTTCTGCTTACTTCTTCATTGATGATCGGCGCCTGCCCGGCGCTGATATAACCCACCATGATCAGGAAAAGGTTCACGCTGTATTCCATGATGGCCAGGGAAATGATTATCTTGATCAGGTTACGCTTGACTACCACGCCATAAAGCCCGATCAGGAAAAGCAGGAAACACAAAATATAGACTATCATTGGGTCACCTCATCCTGGTAAACGGTAAGGGCAATGAAGATAGTGGTAATAGCCGCGCAGACTTCCGCACCCACCACAATATTCTCGAGGGGAATAATCCCCCCGCTGAGCAGTTGGCCCACTGTACCACGATTGATAAAATTGAGGAAGAAGATCCGGAAGCTTGCCAGCAGTAAACCCAGACCGGATATAACCAGGAATCCCATTACGGCAGTACTTTCCAGCAATTCCAGCCAGACTTCTTCCCGGCGCAGACTGGGCAGGATGGAACCGAAACTGAGAATCTGCAGGATAAAGGCAGCAGCAAGAATTACACCTCCGGCAAATCCTCCTCCGGGTGAAAGATGGCCATGCACAATCACATACAAACCGAAAAGGAAGATAACCGGTGCCATGATCTGGGTTATTTTTTTTACGATAATTGTCATGCCTTGCATAGTTCTATCCTATTTTCCTTTCTTTTTGCCCTTCAATCTGAGGACTGTAAGCACTCCTACCACAGCCGTGAACAGAACCGTTGCTTCACCCAGGGTATCATAAGCGCGGAAGTCGAATACCACACCGGTTACCAGATTAGCGCTTCCCGTTACTCCAGCCCCTTCCAGATAGGCGGTGGACATCCGGGTCAGATGCTGGCCGAATCCGGTTAAAACGCCTGTCATTTTATCGAAGACATAGAAAAAGAGGATCGTAAAAATAACCGCCACAATAGCAGAAACAAAAGCCTTGGCATCGTAGCCCGTGAAGAGCTCCTTGCGGGTTGTATTCTTGATTACGGCGATCATGATAATCAGGGTAATCACTTCCACTAAAACCTGAACAATGGCCAGATCGGGTGCCTGCAGCAGCAGGAAGCAGATGACCAGCCCGAAACCCACGATTCCGTAGGAGACCACTGCCGAAAGCAGGTCCCGGGCATTCAGCGAATAGAGCGAACCCAGGATCATCAGAACCAGAACGATTATAAGATAAACTTCCATATTACGGACCTTTCCTTAGATTAGGATGATCAACAGGATAACCATCCCCATGATCAGCCAGGTGATATAGGTGGAGAGAATCCCGGAATGGGCAAAACTGAAGATGCCATTGAGCCAGAGCACAAATCTTCTGCCCAGATCGTAGATATCGAACCATTTATGTTCCGCTTTCCGATAGAAAAATGCCAGAAGAGGGAATTCACCGATGGTCTTGTAAAATTCCAGGGGATTGTAATTCGATTTATCATGAATGATCTCACCACCCAGGAAACTTTCTTCGGAACGGAAATTCCTGATATTCCCTATCAGATAAATGATCACTCCCAGAACGATGGAGACAAGGATCAGAATGGATACAGCCTGGGAATTCCAGATCCCGGGATAGCTGAATTCTCCGGTTATGGGTGCAAAGAGAGCGGGAATGACCAACCTGACGGCAAAAACGCCGAATCCGATGCAGAGCAGGGCCAGAATGATCTGGGGCAGCCACATGAGGATACTGACTTCCCGGACATTGACTAGTTTTTTATTGCTGCTGCCCAGGAAAATACCGGAAATGAATTTAACGAAACTGGCCAGGGTAAGTGCCGAACCCAATACGGCCAGCGTCAGCCAGACGAACCAGAGCTGGTGCGCAATGCCGCTTCCCTTGCCGAATTCTATCAATCCCTGATAGATCATCCATTTGGAAGCAAACCCGTTAAAAGGTGGTATCCCGGATATGGAAAGGGCAAAGATCAGGGCTGATATAAAAGTAAGAGGCATCAATTTCGACAGACCGCCCAGCTCATCAAGATCCTCTTTGCCGGTACGCTTTTCCACGCTGCCGGCAGTAAGGAAGAGACCGGATTTGTAAATCGCATTATTAAGCATATGAAACAATCCGGCGATTAATCCCAGAGGTGACCCGAGAGCGATCCCGGTTACCATGTAACCTACCTGTGAAACGGCATGATAACCCAACAGGCGCTTGTAGCTGTGCTGTACCAGTGCCATCATAACTGCGCTAATGATGGTAACACCGCCGATGATCAGCAGTACCAGGGTCATGGCTTCGGTAAGCTGGAAGAGGTTCAGGCAGATCCGGGCCAGGAAATATATTCCCAGTAATTTATCCAGAGAGGC
>JAFGEH010000023.1 GCA_016931665.1 Candidatus Cloacimonadota bacterium
AAGACCAGGCTGTCCGGATTGACGGCATTGCCGTAGACCGTGTTACCGGCGTTATCGTTGACAGCTATGGTAGGATCCCAGTAATCCCAGTTGGTGGTACCAAGTTCGATGCGGCGGTTAAGTTGAACATCAGAGTCCAGATCGCCAGCCAGCTGATCGCTGGCAGCGACGAACCAGCGAATGCCATCACCGGTACTTTCATCTCCGATTACATAAAATACCTGGTCTTTATCCAGATTGTCTATCGGGATGTCACCATAATTATAGTCAGCAACTCCATTATCATCGGGAGGATCCTGTCTGTCTACATGATAGAAATAACCCCAGGAAGAAACATTGGGCAGGATGTTGTCGATGGCGAGTCCGGTAATAGTTTCCGTATCGTCGCCGGGAGTGAAGCTGGCGGTGGCGGTGATCGAGTAGGAAGTGCCATCGGAAGAACCGGTACCGATCACGTAGCAATTGGCCCAGAGGCTGTCATCAACGACGTCCTGGATCAGGGCGAAATTGGCAGGGCCGCCAAAGGGGGTAAGATCAACGGTTACGGCATTGGCAACGTCGATGGTGGTAACTTCCAGGCAGAGGGTATCACCGACGATCCATTCTCCACCGGTGCCGTTGGGAGTGCTGGTGATGGTGAAGGTATCGATGCCATAGGGCGGTCCCCAGATCAGGGTTCCCGAAATTGTGTTGGGCGGGCCGCCGATACCGGCTGAGACCAGTGTCCAGTTGATAACCAGGGGGCCGGTAAAACCAGAATCGATTGTTACTTCAACCCCAGGTCCGTAGGTATTTACTACAGTTGTTTCGGCCTCATAGAGCGGAGTGGGTCCGTAATAATTAATAGAATTAGGAATACTATTTGCCTGATAAGTAATAGTAGCTCCATTCCCAAATTCTCCTGTGTAGTCCAGATATTCAAAATTGGAACTGCCATCGTAATAAATACCAACAAAATCATAAGCATCAACTCCAAAACCTGAAGCAGTACCGGAAGTTACTGTAACTCCGGTAGGAAAAGTAAGTGAAGCTGATGTTATTGGATCACTTGTTGGTGATTCATTATCCAAAATGAACGGTATGGCCACAGTTGCGCCCGGCACATAATTAGGATTAGCAGCAAGCCAGACCGGTTCGAAAGCAATAAAGCTGCCATCGATATCCCTGTCTGCGAACAGTGAACCTACAGAGAAAACAACGAACAAAAATGTTACCAGAAATAACATTCTCTTTTTCATACAACACTCCTTTTTAACATTTACTTTTATTTGTTTGTAAAATTCCGTTTTCATTAAAATTTAATATCTTCCAGGAAGGTATTAAGACCCGATTTGCCACTAAAATAACCTACAATTAAAAAAAATTCTCCGGCTGAACAACCTGTCATATTCACTCCTGTCTGGTTTTTAATTTACTCATTCACAACAAGTTAGATTCACGTATAATGAGAACATTATCTAACGATTACCAAAGTTGAGTAAAACATAATCAAACGTCAAGAAATATTTATTCATTTTAATTGTGCTGCAGAACCGCCAAAAATTAGTTCTGCACGGCATTTTCATTCAAATTCACAGGCCAGAAAAAAAACGAAAGAGAATTTGAAAAGTTTTTTCTGAGCTCCCGACTGGCATTTCCCGCGGGGCAGATCCCTTTATTGAATTCCACATTCCTGGTTTGCCGGATAAGCGCAAGAGCAAAATTATTATACCCGGCTTAAATCGATAAGAGCAGATTTCAGGAAAGGATCTTCTTTCCGGAAATTGAATTAACCTTTATCTATATACGATGATTCAAGAAACGGAGATATATTTGATATTATTAAATAAATCGCCATGGTTTCAGTGAATAATATATTGTCTAAAAACCAGCCGTTCAAATTATAGTGAACAGAAAGGTGCAGGAAGGGAGAATGAAACGAATCATAGCGGTTATTAATCAGAAGGGCGGAGTGGGAAAAACCACGGTCGCCTTCAATCTGGCCCGGGGGCTGGCGGACAGAGGCAGGCGGATCCTGGCGGTGGACAATGATCCTCAGGGCAATCTGACCGGCTGCCTGCTGGCTGATCCTTTGACCCTGACGGCGGATATTTTACGGATTTATCAGGAAGAAAAAATAAATGTTTCCCCGCAGAAGATAACTTCAGCGCTGGATCTGATCGGAGCGAACATTCATCTTTCCAAGGTCTCCGACGGTGATCTCGAAATCATTTTCCGGTTGAAAGAAGGCCTGGAGCAATACAGAAACGAGTATGATTTCATTATCATAGATTGTCTTCCTGCTTTCGGTTATCTGAATATGGCGGCGATCAATGCCAGTGATTACCTGATAATACCGGTTAATCCGGCTCCTTTTGCCCTGAGCGGGCTGGCGGACCTGTTTGAAACCATCCGCAAGGGCAAGAAAAGATTGAATCCCGATTTACAGATACTGGGAATACTGATCAATCTGGTAGAAGGCCGCAGGACCAACATGGGAGAAGAACTGGCCGCCCTGCTGCAGCAGGATTACGGAGAGTTAACATTTAAGACTGTAATTAATAAGGGAATCAAGATCGAGGAAAGCCCGGCTTTTCAGAAGTCAATTATGGAGTATGCCCCCGACAGCAAGAATGCCAGGCAGTTCAATGAATTTATCGATGAGTTTCTGATGAGGATAGAAAATGAATAAAACAGGCAAATTCACCCAGAAAGGAAAGGAGATTTTGAAAGCTCATAAACCCGGAACCATAGCGGATTTTCTGGAAGCGGAGCAGGATAGTGAAAGGAAGATCCATGAAATGGAGATTGCTAGTATTCAGGCCAATCCCTGGCAGCCCCGGCAGCATATTGATCCTAAAACGTTATCTGAATTAAGCGATTCCATCCGCCAGTACGGTGTGATCCAGCCCATTCTGGTGCGCAGGGCTAATCAGGGCGAGATCGTACTGGTGGCAGGCCAGAGGAGGCTGCAGGCCAGTAAACTGGCAGGATTGAAGACGGTGCCGGTGATATTTACGGATGGCAATCCTCTGGAGATAGCGCTGATCGAGAATCTGCAGCGGGAGAATTTGAGTCCCATCGAAGAAGCGGAAGCTCTGGCCAGAATGGTGAGTGAATTCAACTACACGCAGGAGCAGGTGGCCCGGGTGATCGGCAAGGCCCGTTCAACTATAAGTGAGAGCTTGAGCCTGACCAGGCTGCCGGAAGAGATTAAAACCGAATGTCGGCGCGCCGACATACCCAAACGCAGTCTGGTGGAAATTGCCAAGCAGGGTTCGGAGAAGGACATGCTGCGTCTGTTCAGGCAGCTGCAGGCCCGTACCCTGAAGAGTGACGCTGTACGCGCCATCACCAGGGTTCAGCGCCAGAAACCGCAGATGGAAAAATGCCTGGAGAAGATCAGGGCTGTGGCACGGGAACTGGAAAACCTGAAGGTTACAAATCTGCAGGAGAAGGAATACCTGGAACTGGTAGAAGAATTAAGCCGTTTGAAGGGGATTGTGGACGGGTTCCTGAGTTAAATCAGCTGCGTTTGTGATCGGACGTTCTGAATTGCAGGGCATCGGGGAGTTTAACATTGAACAGGCGGAACTGGTAGCTCCAGTAATCACGCTGCCTGGTATACCGGAAAGTGATCTTCCAGCAATGCAGGTCCCGGGTGATGGTAAAAGAGTGGGAAACCAGTTCTTTATCGAACACATCGATATAATTATCATAACTAACCGACCAGTTACGGGTAAATTTAGCATTCAAGCTCATTCTCAGATCGCTGGAATAGATATCTGATTCATAGCTGATCTTATTGGTTTTGAAGGTGTGGTTGAAGGAAAGCGACCAATTCTTTTTTTCCTGTTCGAGCAGATCCAGTTCCGCCAGGGTATTCACCAATCCCGCTTCAGCAGAGGAGAGAGTATCGGCGGATAGCTCCTGAGCCAGCAGGATATTGTTCTGCTGTTCGGGGAAATAATCCCGATAGACAGCATCGCCGGAGAGTGTGAGTTTGCTGGAGAGGTTGAAAGTCCAGTTACTGATACCCCAGTCCCATTGACGGGGATCCCATTCCCGGAATTTCAGATCGTAGGTGTTCTGGACAATGGTTCCATAGGGTGAGACGGAGAAATTGATAATATTCCAGGATAAAGCTCTGGGGTTTAGGTAGAGGCTGTGGCTGATATTTCCGAAGCCTTTCCCCCCTTCCTTCTCGAAGTTATAACTAAGCTGGGAATTGATCTTGATAAAATCATTCAGTTTACGCTCGTTCTGGGATGAGGTAGCGGCGAGTTTCAACTGCAGTTTCTGAGCCAATCCGAAATTCAGGGTTCTCTGCCGGGCACTGTGGTTCAGGTTGATGCCGTCGAAGCTGTAGAAGCGCTCATTAGAGGTGAAATCCGGTTTGTAATTGAAACTGACAGAGGGACTGAGGACATGGCGGACAGCTTTGAAATAGGGTGTATTCAGCTGGTTCAGGCCATAGAGAGAGAAGGAGAGGCTGGAATTCGCCTGATAATCACTACCCCGGACGAATTTCTTCTCATTACGGTCGCGGTCGAACCAGGCTTCGTTACCGGCAATAGACTGGGAAAGGTTAAGCCAGTTTTTCAACACATAGGTATAGGAAAGTTTCCCGTAATGTTTGAGACCGGCATTGTGTTGATTGATATATTCGCCGGTGGAATCCCGTTTAGTTTTATACAGAATATCTTCCAGACCGGCATTCGGATCGTTGATATCTCCCACATGAGCGGCAACAAAGCTGTAGGATAAGGACAGATGCTTCCACCAGCCCGGATCCGCTATATTTCTGGAATCCTTAATAAAAAATTCGTAAACCGGTTTCGAGGGCAGAGAATAGGTGATATACGGTAAGGTGATATCTTTCCTTTCATTTTTCAGATCATCAACATATTTTCCGGAAATATTGAGAGTGCTGTTCAGGAAGGGTTGTTTATAGGCCAGGCTGGAAGTGATCTTCTCACTCAGACGCTCTTCCAGATCGCTGCTGCCATCAAAAACCCGTTTACTGCTGAGAAATTCCAGATTGGCATCGAAGGTGCGCCGGTTACTAAAATCGGAATGGTGGCGTGAACGGAGATACCATTCATAACTGGAGACCCCCGGTCCCTGAATTTTCTTCTGCAGCCGGGCATCCAGATTGCCATCGAATTCGTATCTTTTCTTGTAAAAGCTCTCCACCCCGGCCTGCCAGCCGGTTTTTTCGTAATAGTCGAAGGCCAGGGTCACATCGGCATATTCCCGGAAAGCATAGTAGAAGGCAATGTTTTCAATATATTTACCATTGACGTTATTATATCCGGGGTAGGGTACCAGGATTCCGGTCTGCCGGCCGCGTTTGATGGTGAAGGAACCGAAGGGCAGGGCAAAGACCGGAAACCGGTTGACGAAGAAGATAACCGGTTTGGCTACAATCTTATCGTTTTGATAGACCCTGAGCTGGTTGGCCTGAATATAGAAATGTGGTATACGTGAGCTGCAGGTGGTAAACTGGCCATAATCAACATCGAAAGTTCTTTTATCCACCTTCCTGATCTCATCGCCGTAGTAATAGCCCTGTTCAAATTCACTGATGCCGCGCCTGATCAGGCCTGTACGGTCACTGAAATCGAAAAAGATATCCTGGCCCACCAGGATCTGGGTATCATCCTGCAGGATGGACCTGCCCCGGGATGCTGCTTTATCTGAACTAAGATAGATTATAATGGAATCCGATCTGATACGTGAATCCTGATATCTGATCAGGGCCTGGCGGGTGAGCTGGATCTTTTCTTCCGGGGCAAAGTAATAAAGGCTGTCTGCCTCGTAGAACAGTGAATCCAGGGGGATAGTTTCCGATTGCAGAGAATCTGGCTGGTCGGGTGGAAGAGATGGGTTTATATTTCCATCTGCTTCTTCACTCCGGAGGTAAGACGATGTGAAGGCAAGTAGGAAAATCAGGATTAGAACCTGTAGCTGGCCAATCTTGTTATCTGCATTCATAGCGGGCATTTTCCCCGCCAAGCCGAAAATGTCAAGAAACATGATAGCAGCAGGATCAAGGTGGAAACAGAGATGTCGAACCATTTGCTATTTGACATAATTTTAAGGCAGTTTCTATACTGACAGCCAGATCAAATCAGGAGAGAAAAATCGAAACTGGAACATTGCTGTGGGGTTCACTGATAATATTCTGTTCTGCGGTTCTGCAGTCGCTTTCCGGGTTTGGTTTTTCCTTGTTGGCTGCGCCTTTGATCACCTTACTGGTATTTCCTAGAATTGCCGTGCCGGTGCTGGTTATTTTTTCCATATTCATCAATCTGGGAGTGATCTGTTTCAATCATGCCCATATCGAGCTGAAAAGCATGCGGATACTGATAGCGGGTGGAGTGATGGCTTTACCTCTGGGAGCCAGAGTGCTGGTAATTCTGCCCGGGGATATTTTGAAGATCATAATTGGAGTAATCATATCAGTTTTTGCCCTGTATTTTATTATGGGCAGGATGAACGGAAAAAGCGGGGTGAAATGGATATTGTTTCCCATTGGCCTGATCAGTGGTACTTTAAGCAGCAGCATTTCCATGGGAGGTCCGCCGGTTATTATCTATCTGACTTCCAGGAACGTGAAAATGGGTTTTTTCAAGGGAAATCTGGCGGTGTATTTTCTAATCCTGAATCTGATAGCCATCCCCATTTATATAATGAACCGGCTGGTCACCCGGGAGGTTCTGGATTTGAGTCTTTACCTTTTTCCTGCTTTGTTACTGGGCATCGGGGTGGGTAATTATGCCAGCCGTTATCTACCGGAGAGATATTTTCGCCGGGTAACGGTCGTTCTAATGCTTGGCATGGGTATTTTGGCCATTATCAGCGGGCTGGGCTTCTGGTAGCCCGATGGAGGCGATATGGTATTGATAATTCAGAAAGATAGAGTTAAAATAGAAGTAATGATTTTCTTTCTTTTTTTAATGATATTTTCCTGCCTGGCAGCGGCCAATCCGGACAGCCTTATGGCCAGCCTGGAACGGGCATCTGATCAAGAAAGAGCTGATATACTGATCCGGCTGGCCGAGTATTACCAGGACCTGGATATGGAAAAATCCCTGGATTATACCGAACAGGCCGAAACCTTGATCTCTTCCCGGGAAGCTGATTCTTTAAAGGCCAGACTATTGAATAATATTGGCAGACTTCATCTGGCAGGCAACGATATACAGGCGAGTTTAAGGGATTACGAAGAGGCTGAAAGGATATATCTGAAGCTGGGTGCGGAAAAGGAAGCAAAACTGGTTTTATTTTCGATTGCTCTGCTCAAACAGAATCATCTGCAGCTCCCGGAAGCTGCCAGGAATGATTATCTGGAGATTCTGGAATACTCGAATAAACACCCCGAATTGAGCTGGAATGGGAATATCAGGCTGAATCTGGCCATTTGTTATACTTCCCTGGACCTTTATCAGGATGCTATTAATCAATTACAGCTATTTTTAGCGGAATATCCGGAACCGGCTGATAATGAAAATCATCTGTCAGTTTTACTGAATACCGGTGTGAATTATTATTATCTGGGGGAATTAGACAACAGTCTGAGTTTCTATGAACAAGCTCTGGAATTGGCTTTAAAGCAGGGAAAAGATGAAAAAGCCGCTAAAATCTTCAACAATATTGCTGTGATCTATAAAAGCAGAGGTGAATATGAGAAAGCCCTTGATTATCTTGGCAAATCGCTGGAAATCAAGTTGAGAAACAATGAGGCTGGCGGCATCAGCAATTCCTACATGAATATGGGTATAATATACAATGACTGGAAAAAACATGAACTGGCGCTGGATTATTATCTGAAGGCACTGGCCATCAGCAGGGAACTTCAGGATTTAAAAAGTATTTCCACTTTGCTGAATAATATTGGCAATGTCTATTTCGATATGGGAGAAATTGATATTGCCCAACAGTATTACAATCAGGCACTGACCCACAAGACACAGATAAACGATAAATTCGGAATAGCCAACACTCTGAAAAATCTGGGTTACCTGTATATATCAGGGAAGAATAATATTGAACAAGGTTTGGAATATCTGAGGGATTCTTACCGTTTGAGTGAAGAAATCGGTGATAAATCCGGTATTGCTTCAACGAGTTATTATCTGGGGGATGCCTACCGCAGGCAGGGTTTATATGAAAAGGCTTTAAGAGAGGTCAAATTCAGCCTGAAAATCTCCGAAGAGGAAAATATAAGAGAACAGATCATTATTAATTACTTGTTATTATCAGAATTATACGAGACAAAGGGAATCCTGGACAGTGCCCTGTTTTATTATAAGGCCTACACGGAATTGCAGAAGGATATATTCTCGCGGGAAAGCGACGAAAGGCTAGCCCGGGCGCAGGCTGAATTTGAAACGGACAAGAAAGAGCGGGAAATCGAACTACTGAAAAAGGATGTTCAGATTCAGCGCAGCCACAGGCAGACCATGATTATTCTGCTAGTTATGGCAGCGATGTTAATTGGTTTAATAATATATCGTTACCGTGTTAAAGCAAGAACTCACAGAATTCTGGGAGAGGCTTATCAGCAGGTTCAGCAGAGAGAGCAGGAACTGGAAAAACTCAATGCAGCAAAAAATAAACTTTTCTCGATAATCTCCCATGATCTGAAGAACGGCTTCGCTTCGCTGCAGGCGGGAGCTTACCTGCTGACGGAAGATATGGAAAATCTGGCACAGGAGCAATTGATGTCTTATTCTGTTGAATTGAAAGATACGATTGAAAATCTTTACCGATTCATGCAGAATCTATTGAATTGGGCTCAACTGCAGACAAGAAATATAGAATACAATCCGGTTATTTTTGTACTTCGGAACGTTGTGGAAGACAGTGTGAAATTGATGAACAAAGCTGCCGAGAAAAAGCAAATCAGTTTTGAGATAGAAATAGAATCGAAAGTCAGGGTAAAAGCTGACCAAGCCATGATCACTTCCGTCTGTAACAATTTGATCGGCAATGCTATAAAATTCAGCTATCCAGAAGGCAGGATAATTATCTCGGCTGAGACCAGGGAGGATATGGCAGAAGTGAAGATCCGGGATTCAGGTACTGGCATAGCTTCGGAGAACATTCACAGACTGTTCAGAATCGATGAACACTATCAGAGACCGGGGACTGCTGCTGAGAAAGGCACCGGCCTGGGGTTGATTCTCTGCCGGGAGTTCATCGAAACCAATCTGGGCATGATCGCAGTCGATAGTGAGCCGGGTGAAGGAACAACCATTACCTTCACTCTCCCTTCCGCCTGAATAGACATCACAACAGATAATAAATTTGACAATTTGGATTAATTTGATAAAGTAAATTAACATAATAAGAACCGAGCTGGGAGAGTGTACGATGAGGATCGGATTAGTTGTATTTTTTTTGTTGTTTCTTACCATTAATCTGAATAGTGAAAATACTTTTGAGAATCTGATCGATGAACTGACCAATGCTCCAGAAAACCAGAAAGCGGAAATATATAACAAGCTGGCGGAGGAGAACTGGTATAATGCCCCTGCCAAGAGCGTTGAATACGGTGAAGCTGCCCTGGAAATAGCCCGCAAGTATAACCAGCGGGAGATGGAAGCTTCTGCCCTGATCAATATCGGTAACGGTTATCTCTTTTCCGGGGAATTTGACAAGGCCAAGAATGAATATCTGCAACCGGGACTGATTCTCTCCAGAAAAATCGGATATGAAAAAGGACTTGTGGGTGCCATGAACTCTCTTGGCGCCATCAGCATGAACCTGGGAGATTACGATACCGCGCTGCACTTTTTTACAGAGGCTCTGGATCTGCTACGTGAACAGGGTGACAAAGAGAAAATAGCAAAACTGGAAATGAATATTGCTTCCTTATATACCAGTCAGGGGGATTATGATAAGGCGGTGGAGTATTTCTTTGCATCCCTGGGAGTATTTGAAGAGATCGGGGATGAGCTGATGGTAGCCAGAACTCTGAATAACATAGCAATTGCCTACCATTCCTGGGAAAATTATGATAAGGCGCTGGAATATTACCAGAAATCTCTGGCAACCTATGAGAAGCTCGAGGATTTGACAGGAACAGCGATACCACTGAACAATATCGGTGAGATCTACAAGGACAGAGGTGATTATGATATTGCGCTGGACTATTATTTAAGATCTCTGACACTCTCCGAGAAGTCAGGAAATCCTCAGTATATTGCTGTGGCCCAGCAGGGGGCAGGGGAGGCTTTCAAAGGACTGGGCAATTATGATCTGGCCAGTGATTATCTGCTAAAAGCTTTACATAATTTCCAGCAGATAGGTTTTCAGGAAGGAGTAGCCCGTACATATCTGACCCTGGGCAGGATTGCTCTAGAGAAAAAAGAGCTGAAAAAAGCCAGAGAATATCTGGAAAAATGCCTGGAATTAGCTGAAAAGCTATCTATTAAAGATCTCCTGAAAGACTCGTATGATCTATTCTCTCAGGTTTACATAGCCGAGGGAAATTTCCGGAACGCCCTGGAATTTTACAGATCGTATTCAGAGATAAAAGATTCTTTATTCAAGGAAACAACCAGCCGGAAATTTGCAGAACTGGATATCAAATATATGACTGCATCTCGTGAAAAAGAGATCAGTCTGCTGAAAAATGAAAACAACATCCGAAAACTGCAGGCTTTGATCCTGCTGATCTGCCTGATATTTCTGGTTCTGCTGGCTATTGCCATGTTCAGTAAAAACAGGCTCAAAACAAAAGTCAACCGGCAACTGCAGGAAGCCAATATTCAAATAACCAGTCAAAAAGAAGAACTGGAAAGAATGAATCAGAAACTGGCGGAAGCCAATGCCACCAAGAACAAGTTTTTCTCGATAATCGCTCATGACCTGAAGAATGCCTTCAATTCTCTACGGGCAGGCTCCAGACTGCTTTCGGAAGATATCTCAGCTTATGATTCTGAAACCATAAAATCTCTGGCCCGGGAAATTCGGGCATCTTCGGAAAAAATATTTTCTCTGCTGCAGAATCTTCTGGAATGGGCCAAGGTCAGTACCGGCAGAATCAGTATGAATCAGGAGGAGATTAATCTGAAAGAACTTATCCGGGAAAATATGCGGCTCAATGAAGGACTGGCTGCGGCCAAGCAGATTAAGATACTGGAAAATATTGAAGCTGATATCAGAGTCTATGCTGACAGGAACATGCTGAATTCCGTGGTGCAGAGCCTGATCCATAATGCCATCAAGTTCTCTAATCCGGAGAGCGTGATCAGGATTGAAGCAGCAAGGTTGAATGATGAAGTGCGGGTTGCAGTGATCGACCATGGCATTGGAATTCGCGATGAAGATATGG
>JAFGEH010000198.1 GCA_016931665.1 Candidatus Cloacimonadota bacterium
CTGAAAGGACTGTCTTCAGCGGCAATCAGGAATTTCTTCTTTCTGCGGGGAAATCGTTTGCGGCAGAAACTGCTATAACCTTCCGGTGAAAAGAGAACAGCACCTCCGGCAGTGAGATAGGATATCACTACTTCCCTTTGGGCTGGAGTTAGTTGTGAAAATACCACCAGACAGGAGATATCTTCCGGGTTGAGACCTTCCTGCCAGTCCACCTGCCGGTATGGGATACCTTCCTGCTCCATAATCGTCTGCAGGCCGGGTGTCAGCTCATCAACGCCTGTGATTATTTTCATACAACTCATATATCAGGTTCAGCAGCCTGGTCTGCCTGATCTTATTCGAATAGTTTCCGATTATTCTCTCACGGGCTACTCTGCCTTTCCGGCTACGCCTGGCTTTATTTATCAGATGAGTTATCTGCTCAGGATCATTCTGCTCGGCAATAAAACCTGTATCCCCTGTTACATCCGGCAAGGCACCCGCTCTGGTTACTACCGGTACACAGCCGCAGCTCATGGCTTCGGCGCAGGCAATCCCGAAAGATTCCCGCACTGAGAGTTGGCAATAAACCCGGGCTTTCTGCATCCAGGACAGAACCTGATCACTGGTTAACTGACCGGTAAAAATCAGCTCCGGAGCTGCTTTCCTGAGCAGATTGAAAATAGGCAGTTCATATTTGCCGATAATCACAAACCGGTAATTCTTCAGCTCTCCGGCACATCTGGCAAAAAGCAGCAGCCCTTTCAGGAGATAGGAATCCCTGGTGGCATTACCTACCGTTACAACTATTTTCTCTTTTTCCCCCAGCGGAGAGAACTTTTCTGTGTCAATACCGGGTGCAAGGACATCAACTTTCAGCCCGGGGACAAGTTCGATAATTTCCCTGCGGGAAAAATCGGAAAAAGCCAGCACGCGGTGAGCCAGCCTCAGGCTGATCTTCAATCTGGAACCGGTGGCAGCCTGCAATCTGCCTCCGTAATTCAGTTCAGGCAAGGCAGCTGTCTCATATCCGCCCACGAACAGGATGATCTTACAGCGGAATAAACGAGCCAGAAGAATGGTCAGAAAGGCATTGAAATCAGCAAAAAAGACATAGACCAGATCTGTTCGGGACAACCGCCAGATCAGGTTGAACACCCCCAGACAAAACCGGACAGGATTGCTCCTGATGCTGGTAAGATGAAGAAATCTGGTGGGGTAAACCAGCGAGAGTATATCCACATCATTCAGAACGAACCCGGAGCGATAGGATGAAACAACCAGTATTTTGTTACCGCCTGCCATCGCTTACCTGATCAGGGCGAATTTGCCCCGTGCTGTCTGCCCGTCCGGAGTTGATACCACATAAAAATAAAGGCCTGAACTGCATTTTTTGCCGGCGTTGTTCAATCCGTCCCAGCTGAATTGTTCATAGATATCTTTCGCCAGAACAATCACCAGGCTGCCGGCCAGATCATAGATCCGGCATTCTGTTCCGGCTTTGGGCATAGTGGTTTTATTCATGTTCTCAATCCTGAGGATATCACCCTGATCGGGATAGAAAGGATTGGGATAAACCAGGGTTTCCTGCAATTCGGTTTCAGTGTTGGCTTCGGCGGAAATGCCTATTTCCACTGAATTCATCCCGGCATTGGTACCGATGAAAAGGGTACCGGTTGACACCTGATAACCGAAAGCCGTGATCTGATCGGAGATAAGGGGAGAATTATCCTGATAGAAGTTGGTAAAGGTCTCCCGAACGGGGTTATACATGGTTATCCCGTGCGCGTCAGTACCTATCCAGATCATTCCGAAAGGATCGATAAAAAGCGCGGTGGGATAAGTTGGTTGGGAACCGAATAATCTTTCCTGGCCTTCAATATACCAGAATTCCGGGGTAGCTTCATCAAACCAGGTCCCGTTGATAAAAGCCTTCTTCTTGATAACTGTTCCATATTTGAACCAGAGATATTCACCAGCCGAATTGAAATAGGTTGACCAGGCGTACTGGAACAGCCCGTTGGGAGAAGCCACCCAGTATTCTTCCCGCCCGTATTTCCCTGTAAAAATTATAATGTCATATACTTCACCATTACGCAGCTCACTGAAAGGCGGTATTTGCCAATGGGGGCCATCTGTCACCGGCAGAGTACTGCTGTCCCAGATCCTTAACCCGCTGTAGAAAGTCCCGAACATACTGCGCAATTCGCCAGTCTTTGAGATAATACCATTCTGACCGTCCAGCTGGGGCAGCTGAAACTGGTGAAATACATTGTCCGATTCATCCAGAATATTGAATCCGCCACCGTAGGAACAGATCCATTTTTTATCTTCATCATCAATGTTAATATGGGTAATATAACTGGTTAACAGGCCATCACTGCTGGTCAGGTTCAGCCAGGACACACCCGACTGATCCAGAACAGTCACTCCCGGGTTACCGCCGATCAGCTGCCAGCAGCCGAACCAGATGCGGTCAGCCGTATCCACATCGATAGAGATGACATTATTGCTAAGCAGCGGATCAACAGGGGCTGCGAAGTTCAGCCACTGTTCACCATCGAAAGCCGATATACCCCGGGTACCCTTGCTGGAGGGTTCCAGACCGAAATAACCGTCCGAGATCCAGACCCGGTCATTACTGTCGACAGCTATATCCTTCACCAGATTGGAGATCAGGCTGAAAGAGGCATAAGGTTGCGACCAGGTATCCTGCTCCATGATCAGAAGGCCGTTCCCCCAAGTGTAACAGCAGATATCATCATCCAGCAACGCAAAGCCCATAACGGCCAGACGCGGCAGATCGAAGTCAGTATCCTCCCAGATGTTGATATCTCCCTGCCCGGATATTCTGGCCATGACCAGGGCAGTGGAATCAATTATATTCATAAGCGATTCTTCCCAGTAACCAAACCCCAGCCAGATATTGTCATTTGGATCCAGCCAGACCGGGAAAATGGATTCTCCCTCAAAATAAAGTTCCCCCCCCGGGATGGATCCACTTAATTCAGCGAAACTTCCCGCCATGATCAGCCCATTATCCGTCCCGGCCAGCAGTTTCCCGCCAGAAGCATCTAGCGAATTTATCCTGTTCCCGGGCAGGATGGAGTTTCCCGTGTGATAATTGCGCCAGGCAGCCACAGTGGTAAGAGAATCCAGATGGACTACATCGAGGCCGTTACTGCCTCCGCAATAAAGATAAGACTCATCATCAATGGCCAGGGTAACAATTTCCAAATTCTGGGGGCCATTTTCCGGTGTGAAATTGTTCAGCAGGATGGGAAAGGGGAAAGAGGGGTCTGCCCGGAACACACTTAAACCGGCAGTTGTGGCAGCAATGATCAATGAATCATGGTAGGCCACCTGCAACACCCGGTTACTGGCCAGTCCGATGATCTCCGATATCGGCATCAGAAATCCGTTATCACGCCAGCGGTTGATCCCGCCGCCATTGCTGCCGATCAGCAGAGTGCCGCTCTCCTGGATAAGAGCCAGGGATCTGATCTCGTTTGAGGTCAATCC
>JAFGEH010000024.1 GCA_016931665.1 Candidatus Cloacimonadota bacterium
ACGATATTGGTCAGGGTGGAAGCTATAACTGCCACCGAGATCTCCGTAGTCCCGATGTTGGCAGCCTGCCGCCTGGTGTTCCCCATCTGCATATGCCGGAAGATATTCTCCAGAACGACCACGGAATTGGTGACGAGGATACCCACGGAGGTCGAGAGGCCCATCAGGGATAGAATATTGATACTGAATCCGGATAGCCTAATGGCCAGGAAAGTTGATATAATGGAAGTAGGCATGGCCACAGCCACGATGAGGGTAGAGCGTAGATCGTGCAGGAAGAAAAGCAGCACCAGACCTGTGAAGAGAATTCCCAGAAAAACATTACTGAGCGTATCACCTAATGAACTCCTGATGAACCGTGAATCATCATCAACTATCACCAGCCGGGCATTGGCAGGCAATTCTGCCCTGATTGCGTCCAGTTCCCGATAAACCGCCCGGGCAATGGACACAGGATTTCCTTCCGAAGTCTTGACTATACTGATGCGGACAACGTTATCTTCCCTTGTCCGGTTAAAGTTATCGTAATAAATAGCCCGTTTGCGGATCTCCTTACCACTGTCACTGACCAGGGCTAACTGACGCAGCTTACGGGTGCCGTAAGGTGTGGGGATATCCAGGTTCTGCAGGTCGTGCAAGGACTCCATTTCTCCTTCCAGGCGGACGGTGTATTCCTGGTCTGCCTGCAGGAAATGCCCCCCGGGCATATTCAGGTTGTGAGCGCTGAGGATTTGCGCCAGCTGGGGCAGGGAGATCAGATTCTGAGCGACTGTTCTATCGCTCAATTTAACCTGGATCTCTCTCTCCTGACCACCGGTAATATTGACCTTGGCCACTCCTTCTATCTGGGAGAAGCGGTCTTTCAAGGTTTTATCGGCAATCTCAAACAGCCCTCTGCTGTCCATGTCTCCGGTCAGGATCAATTCCATGATGGGCCAGGAACCAGGATCGAATTTATCGATGCTGGGCTTCTCAGCATCAGCAGGAAATTCATTGAGGATGGCGTCCACTTTCTGCCGCACTTCCTGACTGGCCACATCTATCTTTTTGCCCAGTTCGAAGGCCAACACCACCAGGGAAACATTATCCATGGAATAGGATTCGATATAATCTATCCGGCTGATGGTGGAGACGGCATCCTCGATCCTTTTTGTGATCTGGGTCTCGATCTCGGCCGGGCCGGCCCCGGGGTAAATGGTTTGAATCGTTATATAAGGCAGGTCCGCCTGAGGCATCAGATTAAGGGGCAGGGTGAAATATGCCAGGATCCCGAAGACCACAAAAACAGAGACCAGCATGGTGATCATCACCGGCCGGTTGATGGAAACTTTAGCTAAAAACATGTTCTCTCCTTTCTGTGTGAGATATTATTCGATCACTCTGACTTTGATCCCATCCCCGATCAGATTCAGACCTTCCACGATGACCCTGTCGCCCTGCTGCAAACCGCTGATAACCTCAATACTGCTGTTCTCCTCGCCGGTTTCCACATATACTTTACGGGCTGTCTCAGAATTGACCAGATAGACGAATGTACCATCCTGGTCTGTCTGGATCACTTTTCTCTCCACCAGGAAAGCCTGGGGATTGCTGTAGGTCTGTATGGCGATCTCGCCCATAACACCACTTTTACAGAGGTTATCCGGATTTTCCAGGATCAGATCCACGGCAAAAGCACGGTGATCGCTGTCCATAGCCATGGCAACCTGGGAAACATATCCTTCCAGACTAACCTCCTGCCAGGCCGCCCTGGCCGGATTCCCCTGCTTGATCTGGCAGATCTCATCCTCGGTAACCCATACCCTGGCTTTCAATTTCCGGGTCTCGGAAATAGTGGCCAGTACAGCTTCCGATTGAACACCGTCGGTTTCACGCACAGGCAGATTGGTAACATAACCGCTGATCGGAGCCCTGACCTTCAGCATCTGCTGAACCGCATCCCAATTGGCTTCCGCTACTGTGAGCTGAGTGCGGGCTGCATCAAGTTCCTGACGGGAAATACCTCCCGCTTCAAACAGGTTCTGCAGCCGCTGCCAGGTGGACAGCGCCAGCTCATAGGCCGATCTCGCCTGCTGGAATTGTCCCGCCGGAGCATCCTCGGGAAAACTCATCAGTACCTGGTCTTTCTCTACATAATCGCCTACCTGGACATAAATATGTTCGATCCTGCCCCCGATCATAGCGGAGGCATTGGACTGACGGTAACCGCTTAAAACTGCAGTGAAAGGTAGGTTTTTGATAAAAGGTTCGGCTTCCATCACTTTCACCCTGACCGGGATTCCCTCATCCTGCTGGATCTGTTCGATACTTCTGGACCCGTTATTATCCGCGCGGCCGCAACTGTTTACCAGAAGCAGGCTGATTACCATTAAAGCAATTATCATGATTTTTTTCATCTATGTCTCCTCTGCTTAAATTTCTCTGCCCAGGGCTTTCCTGAGCTGGTAGAAAGATACGGCTGCCTGATAGGTGGCATCCAGATAACTCAGCCGGGCGGATTTAACCTGTAACTGGGCGTCTATCACTTCCAGCTGATTGGATACCTGATTCTCATACCGGGCTTGAGCGATGATCAGTCCTTTACCGGCCAGCTCGACATTCTCCTGTTGAGTGACCACTTTCTCCATATCCGCCAGCCATTGCTGATAGGAACTGGTGATATCGAGAACGATCTTTTCTTCCAGATCGCGCAGATTCAGCTCCGCCTGCCGGTAGGTGTGACGTGCTTTCTGAATCCGGGCTGAATTGGATAAGCCGGTGAACAGGGGCATGGAAAAGCCTATGCCCAATTCATAGGAATCACCCCAGCCCTCGCTTTCGATTTTTTTCTCTCCGGATCCATAATAATTATAGGCTGCGGAAATTCCGATATTGGGCAGGAAATTCCCCTTTTCATAACGCAGATTGACCCGGTTTACTTCCAGGTTGATCTCCGCCAGTTCCAGTTCAGTGCGATTGGCCAATCCTTCGGCGATTGCCTCTTCCAGCGTGATTTCTAGCGGAACGGGGATTTCTATATCGCTGGTCAGAACCAGTTCAGAGGAAGGCAGGTTCAAATGATTCAGAAGACTTTCCCGGATCAGGCGGTAGTTCTTCTCCGCTTCCAGCAGCTGGGGACGCAGTTTCTGCACTTCCAGGCGGGCCCGGAGCTGATCATATTCCGAGACCAGGCCCTGTTCGAACATCTCATTGACCTGCTGCTGATAAGCTTCGGCGAAAATCAGGGCATCCCGCTGGATATCCACCAGTTTTTCTGCCAGTTTGGTTTGATAATAAAGGCGGATTGTTTCAAAGATAATTTCCTGTTCGGTGAGAAAATATTTCTTCTCCTGCAGATGATAAAGTTTGCCGGCAATATTGATGCCGTTGATCAGCTTTCCACCCAGAAAAACCACCTGATCCAGCTTGATCTGACCGAAGGCGGAATATTCTTTCTGGACCTCGTAAGGGATCATACCATTGACTACTGTATCCAGATAATCGGCGATAGTGCTATCGTTGTAAGTGGCGTATTCGTCGAGTTCTGACAACAGATCCGAGAGGGGCGGTATAGCAGAATCAGGCAAACGGGTCTGCTGATACTGGTAACCCGCATTAAGACTGATCTGGGGCAACAGATTCCCGCGGACTTCGTTATACATCTGCCGGTATACTCCGATCTCTTCCCGGGCGGTTGCTAACTGCTTATTACCGGCACGGGCCAGATCGATACTTTCTTCCAGGCTTACCGAATGCAAACCGGCCGCAATTCTCACCAGAGCCAACAGTATTGTAACTATAATGATCTTTGTCTTCATGCTAACTCCTATTCAGTGCTATTCCGGTAAATATCACGTTAAGTGATTCTTCCACAATATCTTCCAACTTCCAGTCCATGGACCACAT
>JAFGEH010000199.1 GCA_016931665.1 Candidatus Cloacimonadota bacterium
CATCCTGAAAGAAGTTAGTCAATTCGAAATACAGGAAGAATTCTGAGAATTCCGGAATCATAAAAATATGATCCGGATTTACCTGATAGTATTTACCGTTCCGGTTGAATTTTGGTTTGCTTACTGTTGAATCGGGCAGGATATTTTCCAGGAATTCCAGATCGCTCAGCATAGTATCTTCCGAGAGGGGCTGAAAATTGTATTCCCACATTTTTTGCTGATTATTAACCTGTTCGCTGAACATCAGGGAAATAACAAAGCCAGACTGGGAAAGGGTCAGTATAATTTTATCGAGGAAAGAACCTTCCGACAGGGTCAATTCCTGATTGGTCAATACGATCCGATTGGTAAAATCTTGCTGGTAAACAGTTACAGAGTCCCTGAGCAAAGAGATATTCACCAGAACATCGGCAGCAAAGCCATAATCAATCGGGGTGAAAAACAAGGATTTGTATGGTATCTCGTAATTGATTTCCAGGATTGTATTGCCATTTTCATCCAGGAACCTGTTCTCGTCGATACTCATTGCCAGTTCGCCATAAAGAAGAAAGGAAGCAGCCATAATCACAAATAAAATCAGTATTTTTAACATTGGTACCTGCCGTTAATTAAAATTCAGTTTAATTTTCAATTGGGTTCTTAATCTTTCTGAAAGGAAATTCATTACTTCTTCCGAAGGGAAGATTTTCAGGTTACGGGACTGAAGATTCAGAGCCTTGAATTTACTGGAAATAATATTAATATGAATTTGGAAATTACCGGGATGGCGGGAGAATATCTGGAGCATTTCCCGGGCCAGATCGACTTGAGCCAGTTCTTCCCGCAATTCGAAGTAGAGATCTCCGGAAACGGCTCCGGGCATTTCATCGAAGCGCAGGATCTTTTGAGGCTTGACCCGCAGTATATTATCATTTCCATTAAAGGAATTCCCCTTTCTGCCCAGAATGAAAAATTCCTTACCTTCTTCCATTAAAGGGTAATACTTCTCGTAATCCAGATTAAAAAGTGAAAGTTCATATTTACCGTTCAGGTCTTCCATCAACATAATAGCAAAGGGATTGCCTTTTTTATCGACTTTCTTGGTAATCTCTGAAACTACACCGGCCAGTGCCAGATTCTGAGGAATCTTATCTAGCTGATTAACGGCTTCTCTGGTGTTGATATTGCCGAATATTTTGATCAGTTTTTCATAGGGTTTCAGAGGATGACCGGACCAATAGAAACCGAGCATCTGTTTTTCCAGATTCAGTTTATGGCTGACGGGCCAGGGGTGAATGGCTGGTAATTCAGGTTGGCAGTTATTTTCCTCTTCTTCTTCAAAGCTGTCGAAGAACATGATCTGCCCTCTCTTCCGTTCAGTCTGCACTCCGGAGGAATATTCCAGCGCCTGTTCAATGGCAGCATATTTTTGAGCCCTGGTCCCTTCCAGGTCATCCATGGCTCCAGCTGAGATAAGGCTTTCCAGGATTGTTTTATTCACACATAATGAATCCGACCTTTCACAGAATTCGAAAATCGTGCGATAAGGTCCATGAACATTTCTTTCTTCCAGGATAGAATTAATAGCTGCAACTCCCACATTCTTAATCGCTCTGAGACCGAAAAGGATTTTATTACCCTGGACTTTGAAATCACTTTCCGAGCGATTGATGTTAGGTGAAAGAACCTCGATGTTCATATTCCTGCATTCATCTATGAAGTAAGGTATCTTGGTGGGATTATCTTCGAGTGAAAGCAGCGCTGCCATGAATTCAACCGGATAATGGGCTTTAAGATAAGCTGTTTGAAAAGCAACAAAGGCATAAGCGGTAGCATGGCTTTTATTAAAAGCATAATTGGCAAAATCCAGCCAGTCCTTCCAAATCTTATCAATAATGGTTTTTTCCACACCATTATGGGTTGCACCTTCCGAAAACTTGAAGTACATCTTCTCCATGGTCTTAAGTTTCTTCTTGCCGATTGCTTTGCGTAACGTATCAGCCTCCGCCCCGGTCAATCCCCCCATATCACGGGCAATCTGCATCACCTGTTCCTGATAGACCGTTACCCCGTAGGTTTCCCGCAGGGTATGTTCGGTAAGGGGATGGATGTACTGGACTTTTTCCCGGCCATGCTTACGATTGATATAGGAATCGATGAACTGCATAGGGCCGGGCCGATAGAGAGCAACCATGGCAATCAGATCTTCAAAAACGTTCGGTTTGAGGTCACAGAGATATTTTTTCATGCCGGCAGATTCAAACTGGAAGATACCATCGGTTTTTCCCCGGGCCAGCAGATCAAAGGCCTGTTGATCATTCAAGTCAACCTGTTCGATATCTATTTCCATGCCCTGGGATGACCTGACCAGATCAACCGTCCTCTGGATCAGCGTCAGTGTTTTCAGGCCCAGGAAATCCATTTTCAGTATTTTCAGGTCATCAAGCCATTTCCCCTCGTATTGGACCAGGACAGCATTCTCGGCATTTTTCTGGGTACTGACGGCCAAAGGTACGTAATCACTCAGTTTACCGGGGCCGATCACAACCCCGGCAGCGTGAATCCCAATATGGCGGACCAGGCCTTCCAGAACCCTGGAATGTTTGAGAATTGTTTTATTGACTTCATTTTCCTGCATCTTGGCAGAAAATTCCCGTGATTGCTGTAAGGCTTCTTCCAGAGTGATCCGGGGAGTCCCCGGAATCAATTTGGTAATTTCATTAGAGACAGCAGCCGGGATTTCCAGGACTCTGGCCACATCCTTGATCACTGATTTTGCTCCCAGAGTTCCGAAAGTAATGATCTGAGCTACACTTTCACGCCCGTATTTTTTAATGACATAATCGATGATTTTAGCCCGGCCTATGGCACAAAAATCAATATCAATATCAGGCATCCCGATACGGTCTGGATTGAGAAAACGTTCGAAAAATAATCCATATTTTAATGGTTCAATGCGGGTTATTCCCAGCAGATAGGAGACAATGCTGCCCACCGCCGATCCTCTGCCGGGTCCGACGGGTACTTCCATATCACCGGCAGCATCAATGAAGTCCTTTACAATCAGAAAATAGCTTTCATAGCCCATATTCCTGATGACATCCAGTTCATAATCGATTCTTTCCCGGATGGCAGAAGTAAGATCGGGATATTTTTTATTTACAGCCTGATAGCAGAGGTGTCGGAGATAATCGGACATATTGCTGAATTCTGCTGGCAACTCGATAGAGGGGAGAAGAAATTCATCGTAATCCAGTTTCAGGTTTATCTCTTCGGCGATTTTTAGTGTATTCTCGCAGGCATCCGGGAGTTCCGGGAACAGATTTCTCATTTCTTCTTCCGACCTGAAATGCAGCCGGTTGGTGTTATATTTCATACGATTGGTATCCGACAGGGTCTTGCCGGTCTGAATGCATAACAGGACATCGTGGGCTTCAGCATCTTCCTGGTGCAGATAATGGCAGTCGTTGGTTACTACCAGGGGCAGGTTTGCTTCTTTGGCCAGCTTGATCAGCAGAGGTGCAACCACGGTTTCTTCTTCCAGCCCATGATTCTGAAGTTCGATGTAATAACGACCGGGGAAAACCTGCCGGTAAAACTCCACAGCCTCTCTGGCTCCCTTGTCATCGCCTCTGAGCAGGCGTTGGGCCAGTTCACCCTTCATACAGGCGGAAAGGCAGATCAATCCCTCCGCATGAGAACGCAGTAATTCTTTGTTGATCCGTGGTTTATAATAAAAACCAGTAAGATAGGCCAGGCTGGAAAGTTTAATCAGATTTTTATAACCAGTCAGGTTGGCAGCCAGCAGTATCAGATGATGCCTGGTTTCCTTCTTGGCTTCTTCGCTGCTCAGATCTCCGTCAATAATATAGGTCTCAATGCCAATTATCGGTTTAATTCCTGCTGCAGTGGCACTCTTATAGAAATCAATGGCACCGAACATATTGCCATGATCCGTCATGGCAACGGCTGGCATATTATATTTCCTGGCCATAGCCACCATTTTATCTACCCGGCAGGCGCCATCGAGCAGACTGTATTGGGTATGGTTATGCAGATGAACGAAAGCCATGTTTAAATCCTGTTTTTATCTTCATGCTGGTTTCACTTTTCTCAGTCGGGAGGAGATGTCAAAGAGTTTATGGAAAATTATTTCCCGGCTGGAATCCGGGGTGCAGCGGATTACTTCTGACCGTGTAAATCTGTAATCGGTAGCCCAACAATCGGAAAATCTCTATATAAATATATTGACATATTCTAAATGACACTAAACTCGGTGACTGAATACTCACTCAGAAGGTTAATTATGAATAAGAGGTTGGAGCAGAAGCAGAAAACGCGTGAGCAGATCAGGGAAAAAGCCCGGATAGTATTTCTCAGAAAGGGATTTTTACAGGCAACCACCGCCGAGATAGCCGAGGCAGCGGATATAGCTCATGGTACATTATTTTTACATTTTAGCAGCAAGGAACTGTTGATAATTGAGATTCTGGACCAGGTTCTGGAAAAGGTGAGCAGGCAGATCGAAATTCAGCTTTCCTCATCGCTGGATTGTGAACAGATGCTTTCTTCCTATCTGGATTTTCTGGAGCAGGAAGAGGATATATTCGTGATACTGGCCCGGGAATTACCCTATTACAGTGATGAATTGAGAAGAAAGATAATCTTTCGGCAGTCCATAATCCGCGGCCATATTCATCGGGTTATTCAGGAAGGGATAACAGTCGGGAAGCTGATTGACTGCCATCCGGCCATGGCAGTAACAGTTTTTTTCAGCACTGTTGATTACTTTCTGAAATTGAAACCAGTTTTTGTGGAGGAAGGCAGTGTTATAGCCAGATTCAAGCAAGACATTCTCGAGATATTCAGAAAATTTCTGCAGAAAGATCATAGCAGTTAGAAGCCTGAACCTTTTCAGGCTGAAGGAGTTATTCTGATGGAATACAAGATATGCCAGAGTTGTGGTAAAGTTATGCGCAGAGAAGATGATTTTGCCGGGAAAAGCAAGGCATCTACTTATTGCCGGGATTGTGGAGATAATCAGGGTTTTCGTAAAAGATATTCCCAGGTGCTGGAAGAGACCAGGAATGTTCTTATCAGGCAGATGCTGTTATCACCGGCCGAAGCAGAGCAGACGGCAGCCGAAAATCTGTCACGGACACCTGTCTGGATATCCCAGTCCCAGTTGCTGGCCAGCCGAAATAAAATTCTGGTTACGGATATTGGCAGCACTACTACCAAAGCCCTGTTACTAATCCGGGAAGGAACGGACTTCATCATGAAAGGTATGGCTAATACACCCACAACAGTGGAAAAACCCGTGGAAGATGTTCTGGTGGGCGTTATCAATGTGACCCGGGAGATAGAA
>JAFGEH010000200.1 GCA_016931665.1 Candidatus Cloacimonadota bacterium
AATCTGCCGGGTGATATCAGGATCCGCCGGGGAAATTTCTCCTGGCATTTTCCACTGGCAACCTGTCTGATCATAAGTCTTATTTTAACTGTCATTTTCAGGATATTCTTCAGGAAATAAAATGAAAATAAAACCTGTCACAGCAGAGAAACTCATGTCCGAGCTGAATGAAAGGGCAAAAGAGTTGAACTGTCTGTACAATGTGGAAGCTGTTCTGCAGGACCTTGATGCTGACCTGGGTTCGGTTTTTTCCCGACTGCTGGAAGTAATTCATCCTGGTTGGCAGTATAACGATATATGTCAGGCCCGGATCAGGTATCAGGGAAAAGAATGGACTACCGGGAATTTTCGTGAGTCCAGCTGGTTCCAGCAGGCTAAGATCAGGATCGGTGATGAGGAAATGGGCCTGATTGAAGTATTTTATATCAGTAATCCCGGCCCTGATAATCTGTCTCCTTTTCTTCAGGAAGAGCAGAAACTGCTGGATTCGATTGCAGCTAAATTAAGCGTTTATCTCTTCCACCAGAAGTTCAGGGCTGTTTTCGGGCAATGGGAAAAAGCTCAGAGGATAATCAGTAAACTTGAAAAAAAGGAAGGCAGGATACTCCGAATTCTGCAAAATTCCAGCGCCGATGAAATTCTGGAATATCTGGAATCACCAAGTCAGCAAGTAAACTGTCCGGAAGAACTGGAAATCATTTTATCTCATGATTCTGCAAAACACTGGAGTTGGCGCTGGAACATTGCCCAAGTCCTGGCCAGGGATATGGATCCGGCAAGATTTGGTGTGGCAGGTTTGTACATTTTTGGCAGCACCAAGAATGGTACTGCTGGGCCAGCCAGTGATATCGACCTGATAATTCATATTCGGGCAACCAGCAGCCAGATAGAAGAGCTGAAAGCCTGGCTGGATGGCTGGAGTTGCTGTCTTTCCGAAATAAATTTCTGGAAAACCGGTTATCGGACAGCAGGTTTGCTTGATTATCATCTTGTAACTGACGAAGATATCCGGAATCAGACCAGTTACGCCTCCAAAATCAAGGCCATCAGCGATGGAGCAAGACCCTTGCCTCTTGGCAGCAAGAAGGATTCCTGAATGCCGGACTGCTTATTTACTTCGGATCTGCATGGAATTCCAGAGAAATATCAGAAACTGTTTACATCCATTGAAGTCATGAGACCGGAATGGGTTTTTTTAGGCGGGGATCTGCTGCCTGCCATGCATCAGCTGGAATTCCTGAACGGTTACCTGATCAGTAATCTTCGTAAACTTTCCACTCAAATGGGAGAAGAATTTCCATTATTCCTGGTCATTATGGGAAATGATGATCCCAGGTTGTTCGAGATAATCTTTCAGCAGGAAGATGAAAAAGGCTTGTGGTACTACATGCACCAGAAGAAATTGATCATGGGAGAATATGTTATCTATGGTTATGCCCATGTCCCTCCTTCTCCCTTCCTTCTGAAAGACTGGGAGAGGTATGATATCTCCCGTTTTACCGATGTGGGAAGTGTAGGCCCGGAACTTGGCTATCACAGTCTTGCCACAGATCTTCAGGAAATATCCTATCTGACCATAGCCCGGGAACTGGAACAACTGACGAAGGATGAATATTCTGGGAATTCCATTTTCCTCTTTCATTCTCCGCCTTACCAGACCAATCTGGACCGGGCTGCCCTGGATGGTAAAATGTTTGACCACGCTCCACTCGATGTGCATGTGGGCAGCATAGCCATCCGTAATTTCATAGAAAAGAAGCAGCCTTTACTTACCCTGCACGGCCATATCCATGAATCACCCCGGATCACCGGGTCCTGGCAGGATAGAATCGGCGCCTCCCGGTGCTTTTCTGCTGCACATGATGGTCCGGAACTTGCTCTTATTCGATTTAATCCTGAAGAATTGGATCAGGCTGAGAGGCTTATAATATGAGGATTTCTATTAGTAAAATATCATGCACGAAGAGAATCAGTCCGGAAAAAACGTGTCCCGGGGGCAACAACTCCGTGCTAAATCGTCGCGGAAATGATCTCGGGGAATTATGAAAAAATATCTAATATTAATATTTTTCGGACTGTTGATAATTACCCGGTCATATTGCCAGGTGATAAATCACCAGGAAAAAGTCTTAATTGAACAACTCTTGCCAAGAAATGAACTTGGCGACAATGCCTTGAATTTTCTCAAGGATTGGGTTGGCAGCACAAAATTCAAGATTCCACGGGTTGTCGAAATTCTGGATCATCCTCTGAATTTCCCCGCTTTTCTGGATGAAATAGATTCTGTTTATTCTGCGGGGAAAGAACCACAGATTATTCACTGGGAATCTGAGATCCTGTTCCAGGCAGACTTTCCCTTTGTGGATCACGATTTGATTTTTCAGGATTTTTCCTGTAACAGGGTCAGCAAACCCCGTCATATATTCGATTATATCGAATTCGTTTTTCAGACAGCTGCAGAGTATAGAAACAAAGCGTTTATCAGTTTAGAAGAATCTGATATGCTCAAGCTGGAGTACCTGCTTTATTCTATACACATGGAAGCTGAGGACAGCCTGAAGTATGATAGTTTTTTTAAGGAAAAGGGAATATGCAGTTTCGACAGTCTGGGAATCTCGGATTACACAGAGATTGTCGAAAAAATCGATTTCAATCTTCTGCAGCAGGGAGCTGCCCAGCTCATTTCAGGTTTTGAGATCCTTCAGGAACAGATTTTTCAACTGTCTTTTAACAATAACAAAATCATGGAAAGAGAGACGGAATGGGGTAAATTCTGTATCGGGACCAGAAAAAGTGATATTTATGAGGAAGAATACACCTTTATCCTTGATCCCGGGGGGAATGACTTCTATCTGGGGGATATCCGTACTTCCTTTTCCCAACCCTTCTATCTGATAATCGATCTGGCCGGCGATGATTTCTACAGGAATGAAAATCCAGCGGGGTTGTTTTCTGTCATGGCCGGAGCAGGAATCCATTATGACCGATCAGGCAATGATTTGTATCGGGGGGATGATTACCTGTTATCTGCCCTGCTTGGTTATCAGTTTAGTCTGGATGAGGGCGGAGATGACATTTACCGGGGAGGGATCCACAGCCTGGCGGCAGCTACGTTGGGAATATCAAAACTGGTGAATAAAAACGGAAATGATCAATATCACGTGACGGAATTCGGGGAAGGTTATGCCGGTACACTGGGTTGGGGAGCACTGCTAGATTATGGCGGCAATGACCAGTATTATGCCGGAGGTAAGTACCTGCATGCACCCCTGGCTCCTTTTGACTACCGCAGTATGGCTCAGGGTTTTGGCTTTGGTATCAGGCCCGACTGGGGTGGAGGCATTGGGCTGCTTTACGATAAGGAGGGCAACGACCGTTATCAGGGCGGAGTTTATGCCCAGGCAGTTGCCTACTGGTATGCTCTGGGGATCATCATGGATAAAGCCGGCAATGATTTCTACGATGCCGTGTATTACCCTCAGGGCAGCGGTATTCATCTGGCGGCAGGCTTTCTTTATGATGAACAGGGAGAGGATCATTATTATTCCAAACACGGACCCGGACAGGGCGCGGCCCACGATTATGGCGTAGGCTTCCTGGTTGACCGGGCCGGAGATGACTCCTATTCCGTAGAAGGCGGGAATGGATTGGCCCTCACCAATTCAGTTGCGATCTTTCTGGATGTCTGTGGCAATGACCGGTATGAGAGAAATAATCCCAATAATTACGGCTATGCCAATCTGGCCAGAGATAGCGGCGGGATAGGAATATTCCTGGATACGGGAGGCAATGATTACTATGCGGGTGATGCCTGTCAGAATGATGGCAGATGGATAAATGGCACTTTCGGGTTGGGTTTTGATACGCTGATGGTAGAATCTGCTGATTTTATGACTGAACTGGCTGAGGAAACTGCTGCCGAAGTCGATTCTCTGGCTGATATCAGCGAAATTTTCCGCATTGCTTCGGAATGGGGAGTGGGAAGCGCCCAGAAGAAAGTGACCCGGGCGGGAAAAATCCTTCTGCAAAGAGAAGAAGAAGCCGCTGCTTATATTTTCGAAAAACAGCTTGGAACTAAAGATGGCCTCACCTACCGGGCTATCGAGAATTTCGCCCGGGAATCAGAAATATTCCGATCTTATCTGACTCAAGGTCTGAATCATGAGGATAGTCTCTGGGTCAAGAATACAATCAGCCTGATCGGCGATCTTGCTGATTCAACTTTTATTACCACACTGCAGGGGTTACTGGAAGAAGGAAGGTATCACACTACTATTCTCTCCGCCCTGGGTAGGATTAAAACGGATACCAGCACAGAAATTCTTTCCGGATATATCGAGTCCGAATCTGAGAAAATCAGGATTATTACTGCCCGAGGATTGAAGAATATCGGTTCCGAAAAAGCTTACGAGATCCTGAAAAACAGAAAGAATGATGATTCCTTTCTGATCAGGACAATGGTTAAACTCATTGAAAATAATTAAAATAAAGAGGTACTGATGGTACAGAAAATTCTTCTGATTCTGCTCATTTCATATTCCTGTTATTCGATATCATGGTGTGCGGATTCTTTGAAAGTAACAGGTGATCTGGAAGGCTTCGTTATGGATGCCAACGGATTACCCGTAACCAATGCCAGTGTTGTGCTGGAAGAGCTGAAATCAGGCACTTTGACTGACAGGTTTGGGGGTTATGTTTTTTCGGGAATTCCAACTGGCATCTATACCATGACTCTGGCACATTATTATTACTACGATACCAAAATAGACAGTATTGCCATTATTCCCGATGTGAAAATGCAGAAAAATATCTTCCTGAACTATTCCGGTGGGAAAGACTTGGCGCTTCCTTCCGCACCTAGAAAAATAACGGATACTCTTCCCAATACAATGGCAGAAGGGAAAGCCGAAAAAGCCGGCACTATCATGGGCAAAGTACACGATATCTTCGGGAATCCGGTCCGGTTTGCTGATATAATTGTTATCGAAACCAAACAGCAGACACAGACTAATTTTTTAGGCGAATATCTGATGACCGATGTAAATCCGGGAATATATACGGTCCTTTTTTCCAAAGCGGGTTACGAGAAAAGGCGTTTTCTGGGTGTTCAGGTACGGGAAAATGAAACCACCGTAAAGAAAGTTACCCTGCCGATTCTCTACGAGTAATATGAACCAGCCAGGATAAAAGGTTTACAATGTTTATCGATTATGCCAGAGTGAAAATTGAATCAGGCCAGGGGGGAGACGGCTGCGTTAGTTTCCGCAGAGAGAAATTCGTAGCCAAGGGCGGTCCTGATGGTGGAGATGGCGGTAAGGGCGGAGATGTCTGGGCAGTTGGTAATTCCAGTCTCAACACCCTTATCAAGTACAGGTATGTCAAGCATATCAGAGCGGGAAACGGCAAGCGTGGAGAGGGAGGCAACCGTTCAGGTGCCAGGGGGGAAGATGCTTTTCTGGAAGTACCTCTGGGTACAGAAATAATAGATATTTCGGGAACAGAACCCCGGAAAATTACTGAGATCACTGGTCAGGGCGAGAAATATCTCCTGGCTCAGGGCGGTATGGGCGGTAGGGGTAATAACCGGTTTAAAACTGCTACTAATCAATCACCTCGTTTTGCCAAACAGGGCGGTAATGGCGTCCAGCTGGAATTGGAGCTGGTCCTGAAATTAATGGCCGATGTCGGCTTGGTCGGTTATCCGAATGTGGGCAAATCAACTTTACTCAGCGTGTTGTCGGAAGCTCATCCCAAAATCGCTGATTATGAATTCACAACTCTGGAACCTATGCTGGGAGTTGTTCAGGTAAGTGATTTTGAGTCATTTGTTATGGCAGATATTCCGGGTATTATCGAAGGAGCTCATGTGGGCAAGGGACTGGGGTTACAGTTCCTCAGGCATATTGAAAGGACCCGGGTTCTACTTTTCCTCATCGATATGAATTCTCCTGACCCCCTTGGAGATTACCAGACCCTGTCGAGAGAGCTGCATCTTTATGATCCCTATCTGAATAAGAAACCCCATCTTATTGCCTTAAGTAAATGTGACACCCAGAACGCTGAATTGAAACAGGATAAAACTACCGGAATTGCAACCCTGTTCGAGAAAAAAATGCAGGAGCACATCTTACCTGTTTCTTCAGTCACAGGAGAAAACATCTCCCGGCTTAAATTTAAATTATGGCAGCTACTTCAGGAAACGGAGAATTTCAATCATTCATAATAATTGAACAACCTAAAAAATATAATATTAGTAATTATTAGGAAAAATGGAACGAATCAAAGCCTGGATCAAATTGATTTCTGCACCAGATGTAGGGAATACCCTGGCTATTCGCCTGATTAAAATTCTGGGAGAACCAGAGAAATTCCTTAAGAATAATCTGCCTGGACTGGATGAAATTAATTTTCTTACTCCCGCAGCCCGGACTTACCTGAAAAAAGATTTAGATCCCGAAAACTGGCCCGGGATCGCAGACCTTATTGAACAACTTCAGATAGGCTTTATTACTTATTTTGATGATAATTATCCCGTACTGCTGAAGAATATCTTCGATCCGCCTTTATTTCTATTCTATCGGGGCAATCCTCAAAACCTGAGTTCCAGCCGCTGCCTGGCTGTTGTCGGAACAAGAAGACCCAGCAATTACGGCCGGATAATGACCGGCAGTATCGTGAGAGAACTCTGTCAAGCTGGGTTCACTATAGTCAGTGGCTTGGCAGACGGTATCGACAGCTACGCCCATCAGGCTGCCCTGGAATCAGGAGGTTTGACCATGGCTGTTATGGCTACCGGTGTCGACAGGGTATATCCTCACCGCAACCGGGGATTAGCAGCAAAAATAGTTGAACAGGGTTTGCTGATGTCTGAATACTTACCGGGAGCCGATGCCGAAAGATGGAATTTTCCTGCCCGCAACCGGGTGATCAGCGGTATCTGCAGTGGATGTTTCGTCGTGGAAGGAGCTGCTGAAAGCGGTGCGTTACTCACTGCCAAATTCGCTCTGGATCAGAACCGTAACCTTTATGCATTGCCCGGCGATGTCAACAGACCTCAGGCAGAAGGACCGAATTTACTGCTGAAAATGGGTGCCAAACCCGTCACTTCTGCCGCCGATATTCTGGAAGATTATGACCTGAAACTGGTTCAGGAAAATGTTAATACGCCACTGCTGTCAGAACAGGAAAGAAAAGTATATGAGATTATTGTCCGTAATAAACCGGAGATCTCATTCGACCAGCTGCTGATCGAATCGCATATAGCAATAAACCATCTCAGCTCGGTTATTCTTTCCCTGGAACTCAAATCAATGATCAGGAAAATACCAGGTAACAGAATCGCTGCCAATATCTGAGCCTTCTCTTCTTATAGATTGCCTTCCTGTCAATTCCATAAACTTTCTGTTGACTTCACAGGATTCTTTTTCCAAAAATATTTACATTAAATTCGGGGAGGCAGAGTTCAGCCTTATGACCAGAGAGATAAAAATAACCCGCAATTATCTGAGAAATCCACTCGGCTCCGTCCTGATAGAAACAGGAGAGACCAGGGTAATTTGTACCGTTACAGCTGAAGAGGGGGTGCCTACTTTCCTGCTGTCAGCCGATCCACCTCAGGGTTGGCTGACCGCGGAATACAGCATGCTGCCGGGAGCTCCTGATCAACGCTTCCGAAGAGAAAGGACTCAACTCTCCGGAAGAACAGCAGAAATCCAGAGGTTGATCGGCAGAGCTTTAAGATCTGTTATTGACCTGACTTTGATGCCGGGATACACGATTTATGTGGATTGCGATGTCCTGCAGGCGGATGGGGGTACGCGAACAGCGGCTATTACCGGTAGTTGTGTGGCTCTTTATGATGCCTTTCAGAAAATGCTGGCCAGAGGCATGATCGTATCTGATCCCAGGCAGGATTGGGTTGCTGCGGTCAGTGTTGGAATTGTTGAGGGAGAAATGAAGCTGGATCTTGATTACAGGGAAGATTCCCGGGCGGAAGTAGATATGAACGTGGTTATGACTTCTTCCGGAAAATTTGTGGAAATTCAGGGAACTGCTGAAGGATCT
>JAFGEH010000201.1 GCA_016931665.1 Candidatus Cloacimonadota bacterium
AAAGAAAAAACCCTGCGCTATCCTGGGCATATAGAATATATCAGAGTCCTCAGGCATATCGGGCTCTTTTCCGACCGTGAGATCATGGTGAAAGGGATATCGATCCGGCCCGTTGATCTGGCTGCCCGTCTGCTTTTCCCCTTGTGGAAACCGGCTGAGAACGAACCTGAATTTACCGTCATGCGCATCAGGATAACCGGCCTGAAAAAGAATTCAGTGGTAACCCATGAATACTATCTGCTGGATAAATATGACTCTGTTTCCGGGATCAGTTCCATGGCCAGAACTACAGGTTATGCCTGTAATTCGGCAGTTGAATTGATATTGAATGGTGATTATTACAGGAAAGGGATCTCTCCACCGGAATTTCTGGGCACAACTCCGGGTTGCCTGGAAAAGATGCTGGCCTACCAGGCAGAGAGAAATATTCACTATATTCACGCAATTTCAGAGCAGGCCGATGATAAAGAATAAAATATTACTGCCGGGAGCACTGGCTGTTATCCTGGCAGCCATTGCCTGGGGGTTCGATGGTGTATTCCTTACCCCCCGTCTTTTCAATCTCGAGGTTGGTTTTGTAGTTTTTATCCTGCATCTACTGCCTTTTCTGCTTATGCAGATCTTCCTTTATCCGGAATACCGTCGCAGCCGGAATTTCTCTGGAAAGGACTGGTTGATTTTCCTGCTAATAGCTTTCTTCGGTGGTTCACTGGGTACCCTCGCCATTGTAAAGGCATTATTCCTGGTGAACTTCCAGCATCTCTCCATAGTAGTGCTGCTTCAGAAACTGCAACCTGTTTTTGCCATTCTTCTGGCTGCCCTGCTGCTGGGCGAAAAAATCCGGCGCAACTTCGCCTTCTGGGCTGCTCTGGCTATTCTGGCCAGTTATACCCTGACCTTTGGATTCTCACTACCCTGCCTGGAGATAAGCCCGAACCTGTTAAGCGCTGCTCTCTGGGCACTGGTGGCAGCCTTCTCCTTTGGCAGCTCCACCGTCTTCAGTAAGCTTGCTCTCCGCAAATATTCCTACTACACTACCACTTTCTACCGGTTCGGCCTGACATCATTCCTGATGCTGGGCTACACTCTCTTAACCGGTAATATGGGGGGATTCTCCCAGCTTACACCCATGAATATTCTTATTTTTTTTCTGATTGCTGTTACTACAGGATCAGGTGCCCTTTTCCTCTATTATTATGGATTAAAAAAAGTGAAGGCAAGTGTTTCCACAATCTGTGAATTATTTTTTCCCCTATCCGCAATTGTATTTGACTATTTATTCAACGGACAAAGATTGAACCTGATTCAGTGGATAAGTGCCGGTATCATGCTGCTGGCTGTTTTAAAGATCAGTCTGAATAAAAAACTGGGAAGGTAATATGAAAATAATCGCTGGAGCTGTACTTTTATTGATCCTGGTAACGGCCTGCGCCTCCGCTAATTGGAAAAACCGGACCACAGCCAACCCCAGAACAGCGCAGAGCCAGGAAGAACAGCGGGTATTCGATAATATCGATGATGAATACCTGATGGCCAAGATCTTCTTCAGCAATGAAGAAAGGAAGGCCTATAAATCTTTGCAGGTGGACGGTGAGAAACGCCTTTTCCTGGATAATTTCTGGCGGCGCAATGATCCCAATCCCGTGACAGCTGATAATGAGTTTGTTAACCTGCTCAAGAAGAGGATCGATTACTGTAATACCTATTTTACTCATTTCCGGGCAGGTTGGAGTACGGATCGGGGAAGAATCTATCTGAAACACGGCGAACCTTATGAAATAGTGAAAGGACGTACGGATATCCTGGCCAAACATGGCCAGAAAGATTACCAGATCTGGAAATACCGGGTTAACAGTAACATGACCTTCATTTTCATTGATCTCCAGACCCATGGAGATTACCGGCTGATCTTCAGTGACAACGATGAGCTGGAAAGTTCTTATCCGGACTGGCTGGAGTATATGGGCGAAGATTTTGATCCCGCCCAGCTATATTAATTTTCAGGGAGGTTAAAGTGAAAAACAGATTTTTGTCGGGTTGTTTCATTGTGCTGGCGATTGTGGTCATACTGGTGATCATCGCCTATTCCTATGGGGTTGGTATCTACAATAAAATGGTAACCCTGGATGAGGGCGTCAAAGAGAAGTGGAGTCAGGTGGAGAATGTATATCAAAGGAGATTTGATCTGATCCCCAACCTGGTGGAAACTGTCAAGGGTTATGCCAGCCACGAACAGGAGACCTTCACCGCCGTCACTGAAGCCAGGGCTCAGGCAGGCGGGATGTTCAATATCTCCGAGCAGGTCCTGAACGATCAGCAGATGTTTACCAGGTTCCAGGAAGCTCAGGCTGGATTGAGCGGTGCTCTGCAGAGATTGATGGTCGTTGTGGAAAGATACCCGGAACTCAAGGCTAATCAGAATTTCCTGACCCTGCAGGATCAGCTCGAGGGTACAGAAAACCGTATTGCAGTGGAAAGACAGCGCTTCAATGAAACCGCCCGGGCGTACAACACCTATATTAAACAATTCCCCCGGGCTATCCTAGCCGGTTGGTTTAAATTCCGGGAAAGGCCATATTTCCAGTCAGCACCGGAAGCAGAGACGGCTCCCCGGGTAGAATTTTAATCAGGCTTGTTGCGCTGAGTTTTATTTATACTGGAGCGACCGATGGTCAGAATAAGATTCTCCGAAGCGGATCGAAAATTGATTAATGCGGCAGTAGCCAGGGCCGAGGAAAAAACTTCTGGCGAAATTGCCACTGCTATTATTCGCGAAAGTTATGATTACGCGATTTATGAACTGATCCTGGCGGTAGTAACTGGATTTGCCTATTTCCTGATCCTGCTTTTCTTCACCAGCCGCCTGGAACTCTGGCTGCAGAACCTGTTATGGGATTATTCAGTTCAATACCTGCTGGCTTTTTACGGTTTCTCCACTTTCGCAGTTATCACAGCAGTATATTTCCTGGCTAACCTGACTTTCATAGACAGAATTATTGTGCCGGCCAGGATCAGGAAAAGAAAGGTCCGGGAACGGGCCCTGCGCTATTTTATGGAAGCGGGAGTAAATAATACACGTGACCGCTCGGGTATTCTCATCTTCATATCTCTGTTGGAAAGAAGAGTGGAACTGCTGGCAGACAGCGGTATCAACAGCAGGATCTCTCCCGGCCTGTGGCAAAATTTCGTGGATGACATCACTGCCGGTATCAGAAAAAATGAACTGGTCCCCGCCCTGGAAAAAGCGGTTCTGGATTGCGGACACCTCCTGGCAGAATACTTTCCCATTTCTGCTGATGATGTCAATGAACTGCAGGACGGTATAACCATTCTGGAGAAATGATGAGAAAAATATTTGCCCTGCTGATCTTTCTGTGTCTTCTTCCACCTCTGTTATCCCTGAAGGTTCCTGCTTTGCAGGGAAGAATCAACGATTACGCCAATATACTTTCTCCCCTGGAAGAACAGAGATTGGATAGTTATCTGGCAGGACAGGAAACGAAAACAACTTCTCAGGTAGTTTTATTGACCATACCTTCCCTGGAGAATGAAAATCTGGAAGAATATTCTATCCGGGTGGCTCAGACCTGGCGCCTGGGA
>JAFGEH010000202.1 GCA_016931665.1 Candidatus Cloacimonadota bacterium
GGCTGAGCCGGAGGGAGATCTTCAGCGCCAAGGTAAAGTGCGGAAAATAATATTATCAGTAAAAAAAGCAGCTTTCCCATGGTTCCTCCCTGTTTATTTCTTTGTGATCCCATTGATATTATCCATTATATTCCGGCAAGAATTTTCAGGGGGAAGTTCTTACACCCCCCCCTATATGCGGAATTTATTTGCCGTTCGTTACGCCCTGACGCATTCTAACCGGATTTTCGCAATCACCGGGAGTCAATTCAAAATTGATCACGGCCTCGCCTTCCAGAATCAGCTCTTCCACATGAACAGCGGGATAGTAGCCGATCTTCCTGGCCAGCGCCCGGTAAATTCCATCGGGAATGTCGAGAATGCTGTAGAAACCGGCTTCATCGGTAACCACGGTCCAGACATGGTTGCCGTTGCCACCACCGTTACCCTGGCCATGGCCGTTACCCTGGCCATTCATTAAAGGTTCGCATTCAACTTCACCGGTGAAGATGAATCTGACGGTAGCACCGGATATTGTTTCACCGGTATCACTGTCGGTTACCACTCCCTGGACGTTGGCGGCAGAGATCATGCCGACTGATAAGATCACTGTGAGAATCGCGAGAATTGCTTTCATTTTTTCCTCCTGTTATTATTTTCTAATTTCTGGTTTTCCTTGTTTTGCCTGGGGACACTGCGGCCACACTGCTCACAATCCTCACGGTCATTTCTGAGCCGTTGTTGATGACTGTAACGGTGATAATTGCCGCTTTCGGCCTGTTCATTACGATGTTGATGATTGTACTGGTAAGTGGAACTGTTCAGATATCCGTAACCGGTTCCCTTACCAAGACGGTGACAGGAATCGCCGGCGTTGTCGGAAACCCTGCCGTTAGCTGCCAAAGCTGTTCCGAATGCCGCGATAATGATCAGGATCACAATTGCTGTCTTCTTCATTGTTACCTCCTTGTTAAGATATTTGCTGTAATCAAAGCAGATAACGTGCCAGATATATTATAGTATTGCAATGTAATAAGATAGCAGATTATTAAAGAACCCCGTAATGCACAATAATGGTGCAGGATTAATTTTCAATGCTTCATTTATTATAAATCAGATCACCTGTTAAAAAATTAATCGTTATCTCTGAGCAGGGCTTTTTTCCAACCCAGCCAGCGTTCCTGCTGCTGCATCAACTGGATTTCGGGCGGCAGTTTAATCTCTTCCAGAGCAGATTTTACCAGAGTAAGGCGTTCGCCGATCTGTTCCTGGCTGTAGTGTTCATTGGTAGATTCAGACTGATCCCGCTGCAGCCTGAGCAGCAGGTTATGCAGAGCGGTATAATCATATCCGGTACGCAGGGTATAGAGCAGCGCCAGGCGGTCGGCCTCCTCTTCATATTCCCGCAACCGGCCGGCGATGATGGTCTCGAAAGTTTCGAAGGCCAGCTCTTCCATTTCCTGTTCGATATCTTTAACGTCGTCAGAATAGCCCATTCCTGCCAATTCCATTTCATCATCCATCTCGGCAAAGGCATTCTCGGCGCCTATATGGTGTTTCCGCTTTTCCATTTCGATCATCCCATGATGTCTGGCCACATGGGCAATTTCATGGGCTAGTACCGCTGCCAGTTCCGCTTCGTTCAACAGGCTGAGCAGCATGCCTCTGGTAATGAAGATCGTCCCGCCGGGACAGGCATAGGCGTTCACCTTATCGGAATCGATAATAAAGAAGCGGTAGCCGATATCGTAGGCATCGGCATTTTCGGCCACCAGGTTACCAACATAATTGAGATACTGACTGAA
Source organism: Candidatus Cloacimonadota bacterium (assembly GCA_016931665.1). Taxonomy (GTDB): domain Bacteria; phylum Cloacimonadota; class Cloacimonadia; order Cloacimonadales; family TCS61; genus JAFGEH01. Next base: position 1,785 of record JAFGEH010000202.1, read on the forward strand.
TTCCGGATTATTGATCAGGCCCAGACAGGCGATCTGAGAAGCGATGGCCAGGCCGATCCCTTCTTCGGAAGCGGAGTAATAATCCTTAACCAGAACCGGGGGCAACGGATAATTACGGACTGCCTGAAGGTCTCTGCCCCGGTAGGTCTGTTCCTTAAAAAAACCGTAGGCAGCAGGATCGATCCGCAGGGCCAGATAGGTCTCCAAAAAATCGGGATCACCCTGGAAAGAGCGGGTGAATCGTTCGGCAAAACCTTTTACTCCTGCCGACATCCCGTGTTGGGAAACCCGCTCGGTGGTCTGCTGAGTGGACATCCGGGCGAAAACATCATCGGTCTGCTGGCGTTCACTGGTTACTTTTATAGAAACATAACCGTTCAGGTCCTCCACTTCCACCTGATACCAGCCCTGAGTTTCCTGCAGAATTTTCAGTCGGGAACCCTGCGCCAGTTCAGCCAGGATGGCATAAATAGCGCCCGGTCCTTCTCTCAAAATTGCTCTCTCCCGCTTGACTTCGGCAGTTTCCGCCAGTAGAAGCTGCAGGCTCAAAAATATCAATAATAGAACTATCGTTTTCTTCATTATTTTACCTCCAGAGTAAGAATGCCATCCCATTCCTGCGGGGGATTTTTCAGCAGATAATGGCACCGGTCAAGCATTACTTTTGAAGCCTTATCCTGCAGTGGCGATTCCGCCAGGGCGGAGAACTGCCGGATGGCTTTTTCCCATTCCCCCTCCCGATAACTCTGCAGGGCTGCCTGATATTCCTGCACCCAGGCCAGGTCAGCCTGAACCTCACTTCGTTCTATCAGTTCATAGATCCTGGTGGGCTCCAGTTTACCTTTGACCCGCAGGAAATCCAGTTCGCGGCAGAAGAATCGTTCCTTAACCAGTTTATAGGTCGATTCGCTGATGATGATATTGGTTTGATAGATCTTGTTGACTCCTTCCAGCCGGGA
>JAFGEH010000203.1 GCA_016931665.1 Candidatus Cloacimonadota bacterium
AGTTGCGATTGATAGAAGAGTTCCAGTGCTTTCAATCTGACCGGCAGGATCGGATGCGATTCCTGGCTGAGTTCGGAAAGGTAATCGCTGTCGAGCAGGTCGTTGAGTTGGGACATCAATTCCTCCAGGTTGAAATTAAGATTACGTTCGGTGAGTCCGTAAGTAATTTTCAGCAGGGCTTGCACAGAAGTTTCGTAGTTGCCGCAGGCGATCAGCCCCGTACGGTCGCAGCTGATCTCGGCTTTCTTCTGCCAGGTGAGGAATTTCTTCTCGGCCAGAATAGGCAGGAAGGTAGCCCTGGCCTGTCCGGGATTATAAAGCAGCAATAGCCGGTTATGATCATATATGATATGGCCGAGTTCATGTCCCAGTACGAAACGGATCTCTTCATCGTTGAAATTTTCCAACAGGGCGGAAGTGAAGACTACACTGATATTTTCCTGCAATTTGAAGGCAAAAGCGTTGTAGCTTAGATCATTAAGAGAAAAAAATTCAATGGTTTCCGGCAACTTGAAAATTTCTTTCACTTCCTGGATGATCTTGTTGATACGGGGCGCGATAAGGGGCGTGAGGCGCACAGAATTAGCCAGCAGCTGGTCACGGTATGTGTTATGTTCCTTGAGGATTTCTTCGTGGGATTCCACGATCTGCCGGACTTTATAAACCTCATAGAGTTCGACCGTGTCTTCCAGATCGCCCTTATATCTTATCTTCTGCAAATCCATGTATCCTCCCCGAAAATTTCAATTTCTGTTTGAAAACAGCGATTTTCTGCAGGAAAGTCAAGTTTTATTCATAACCAGTTAAAAAAGGTTTGACTCTCTGGTAATTCTTTAGCTAAATCATTTCTGGCAGGAGGCGATATGAAGAATATGCTAATTATTTTGACCGTAATAGCCGGGAGCTGGTTGATCCTGGCTGCCAGTCCTTATCCGGATTTTGCCGGTATAATCAGCAGGAGCAACCAGGCTCTGGAGGAACAGGCAGCATTGTATAACCAGCTGGCCTCTGTCATCCAGGAAGACGGCCGGGAGATGGAAAATTATGATGTAACCTATTATGGTATAAACATAGACATAGATTTCGAGTCTCATTACATTGATGGCTTGATCATTCTGCACGTCCTGATTCTGGAGGACGGGGTAACTGAAGTGCAGCTTCACCTTACAGATGATCTGGAGGTTTCAGGCATAAATTCAAACGGAGATGCCCTGGACTTCACCCATCAGAACGGGCTGATTTTCATAGATCCGGGCAGTATCCTGAACAGTGGTATGGCAATCGAATTTGAGATCGCCTATCACGGCTACCCGGTAAACCGTCTGAATGATGGCATGAAATTCCTCAGTCATGGCGGTGTACCCGTAGTGTTTACCATGGTCTCACCGCGGGGTGCACGTAAATGGTGGCCCTGCAAGGATACGCCCCTGGATAAACCGGATTCACTCGATTTATGGATAACTTACCCGGAGCAGTATATCAGCGCTTCTAATGGCCTGCAGCTGGCTCAGGTGGATAATGGGGACGGCACCCGCACCGACTGGTGGCATGAATCCTATCCCATTGCCACCTACCTGACTTCGCTGGCTATCACCAATTATCAGATATATTCGGATGTCTTCAGCTACCAGGATCAGCAGATGAATGTTGATAACTATATCTATCCCGAGCAGTCAGCTGTGAGCATGGCGTTATTCAGCGAAACACCTGCCATGCTGGATTTCTTCTCTGCAATTTACGGCCCCTATCCGTTCCTTTCGGAAAAATACGGCCATGCAGTCTGTACCAACCTGGGGGCGCTGGCCATGGAGCATCAGACCTGCACTTCCTTCGACAGCGGCTATATCACCGATGAAGGGGCTGCTTATACAGTGGCTCATGAACTGGCTCATCAATGGGCAGGTGACTGCGTGACAATCGGTTCCTGGGCGCATGTCTGGCTCAAGGAAGGATTCGCCCGGTACAGCGAAGCTCTCTGGGCGGAAAACCTCTATGGGGCAGAGGGGCTGCATAACTATATGAATAACCTGGATACCGGCAGTGCTCTTGACCCAGCCCTCTACCGCGATCCGGATGGCCAGCCGGGAGATATCTTCAATATAGTAATCTATTCCAAAGGTGCCTGGACACAGCACATGCTGCGGGGCGTGCTGGGAGATACTGCCTATTTTGCCGGGGTCATCAGTTTAATGACTGATCCGGATTTCCGATACGGTAATTTTCTCACAGCGGACCTGGAAGCGGTGATGAGTGCTGCCAGCGGTATGGAACTGGACTGGTTTTTTGATTCGTGGTTCTATCAGGAAGGGCGCCCCAGCTATAAATATGCGCTGTACACTGCAGCCGAGGATCAGCAACCTCTGCTCACTCTGGCTTCCCTGCCTTATCAGATCGGTTATTTTCCCATGTTTATACCCTACGATTACAATAATTATTCAGACAGGTTATTTGCCGAAGGCGGCTTTAACTATTTCGTTCTGCCTGTTACCGGCAACGTTCAGGATATCCAGTTCGATCCGGACAACTGGGTACTTGACTATGGTTTCAGCGAACAGGTACCGGTTCTGGATGACATCATTACCCGGGAAGGCCACATCGGACTTACCTGGTCCGGATTCTTTGATCCTGCTATTGCGGGATTCAACATCTACCGCAGCGAGAACCAGGGGGAATTTCTGTTGGTGAATGAGCAGCCGGTGACCGGTACTTTCTACTTTGATCAAGATCTTGATCCGGGCAGCAGTTACCGTTACAAAATTGCAGCGGTGCGGGAAGGGATTTTCCAGAGTAAATTCTCCAATATCATAACTGCTGAACCGATAACCTATTCATTTGATGAAGGGATCCTGCTGGTAGATAATACCGGTGATTTCACTAATCCAACTTTCCCCAGCGATGAAGAAGTGGACGATTTCTATCATTATCTGCTGACCGGATTTAATTACTCGGATTGGGATATTGCTACCCTGGGTGAACCGCCGCTTACGGAATTAGCCCTTTATTCAACTGTGATCTGGCATAATGACGATATATTGTTCAATGCCCTGACCGACAATTTCTACCGGATCAAGAATTATCTGACTGCCGGGGGCAGGCTGCTGCTCTCCACCTGCCGCAGTCTGGGTAATATCCCCGCTGAAGACCTGGAAACATTCCTCGGGATCAGCAGTTACAGCATCAACAACAATGTGGATTTCATAGGTGCTACCGGGTTGGGGGATTATCCGGATGTTTTCCTCGATATGAATAAAATTCCCATGCCTACCTGGAATAATGCCTTTGCCTATGTTTATGGCTTTGCCTCGGAAGTAGGAGCGGAGACCATATACCTGTTTGATGCCCTGAGTGATGATCCTCTCTGGGAAAATCAGCCCTGTGCTCTTCATTACTCCGATCCCTTTCAGGCAATCGTGCTGGGATTTCCTCTTTTTTTCATGCAAGAAGCGTCTGCCCGTGAACTGATGCTGATAGCCCTGGACGATCTGGGCGAGTTTACCCCGGCCGAAACAGGGATTGCCTCCGCTAATTCCGCTATGATAATTTATCCGAATCCTTTCAACGCCATAGCCCGGATCGACTTCCTATTGCCACGAACAGGATCTTTGTCGAACAGCCGGCCCGAGTTATTGATCTATAACCTGCGGGGACAGCTGGTCAGGAATCTGCCATTGGATAATAATCTGAATCCCGGGTGGCATTCCCTGACCTGGTACGGTGATGACAAATCCGGCAGAAAGGTAAGCAGCGGGATTTATCTCTGCAGATTGTCCCTGGGAAATATCAGCTACACCCGCAAAATGGTCCTTCTGCAGTAATGGGGCACAGTATTGCCCACGAGACAGATTGTAGAAAGAAATCCGCAATCCCGGGCGAACCCAGACCAGATTTGAATGATTCCCAAACTCGGCTAAATCGTAAATTATCTTTTAATGCAGTTTTAGCTGGTATGGAAAAAAATATTGACTCTGGATTTTCTATTGCAATAATAACAATAAATTCTGCATAGGAGGAAAAATGCGTAGTAAACTGGTCATTTTTTTAATGTTGATGTTCCTTGTTTATCTGGCAACAGCTGATACAGCTCAGCCAGCTAAAAGTTCAGTGGATTTTGAGTTCAAAGGTTACGTGCAAACTCAGGCTCCCGGAGCAGTGAGGGAGCAGGATCCCCCACCCACTTATGAATTTATCCTGAATGGCGCCGGGGATGCTACCACCTATCTTTATGATTCCTACTATGACTACATGCCTTACAGTTACAACGGATTCAATGTGCATAAACAACCCGAGATCTCTTTACCCTATGGCTATTCCGCCGGAGGCTTTTATATCAGTTATCATGTATCCGAGACTACCAATACCGGCACTGACCGCCGGGCCTGGAACAGCTATCTGAATCCGGACGGCACACTGCTCAGCAGCACTGCTACCAATCAGTACAGTGTTATCAGGGAAGGATATACATCCAGTGATATCGATCCTGTTACGGCTGATCCTTTCTTTGCCTGGCACTCCGTTGTGGAAACCGATGGTTCCTATGACTGTTCCATGACCTACGATAATTTTCACCTGACAGGCTCCACCGGCTATTGGAAACAGCCATTTATCCTGTTCGATAATCCGGAAGTTGCCGAACCTTACACCGGCCATCTGGATGAGTATATCTGGCCGGTCATCATGATCGGTGATTCACCTCTGGAGGGACACCGTCGGATCCACGGTTATGCTAACGGCTACACCACCAACAGCGCTGGACATTACATGTATAACAGCGTTTACGGCTATGCCGATTTCAATGCGGACAGTCTGCTCTATGAATCCAATCTGTCCTGGACTTATAAAACCTTCCCCTTTATGGATGAACAGCATTATAATGATCTGGAACGTGTGAACAAGGACATGATTGTTAGAGGAAACCTGGTAGCTTTCTTCGGAGACTATGGCGACACTCTGTTCTGTCATCTGAGTGAAGATTACGGTGAAACCTTCACCCTTCACACTCAGGAATGGAACTATCCGGTCGAGAACCCGATCGGGACCAACGGTGAATATTACTGGTACGATGATGACACTGTCACTCCTTCGGTGATGACTATGGTTCCCAGCAGTGATGGTTCTCATTATAACGGGGTACTCACTAAAGATGATTCCAGGATAGTCTGGATGACCGGTATCAATATCAACAGCCTGGAGAATATCAGCCAGGATCTTTATATGGCAGCTTTTTTCTATCCCAAAGTCTTCTGGTTCGATCTTAATACTCATACCTTTGATTTCTACTGCATGGATCTGCAGGGTGTGGATCCGGCTGACGACCAGCCCTGCATTCCCTGGGATCTGGATGAAGACGGTGAAGTTGACGAGTATTATGATGATGGCGGAGTATATGTTCCCCTCAGTATGAGCAGCTATTTCTTCGGTACCGACCAGGGTTACCAGGATTCATTTTTCCATGAAAGTGCTTTCCACATGGCCGCTAATGGTGATTATCTGGTGGTGATCTGGCAGGATTGTAAGAAACACCGCTGGGCTCA
>JAFGEH010000204.1 GCA_016931665.1 Candidatus Cloacimonadota bacterium
CGCCCAGGGCGTATTCTGCCATGCGCTGCTGGATATCTGCCGACTGTACCTGAAAATTGTATTTTACCGCGTTGAATTTACAGACCGCCAGACATTCTCCGCAGCCGATACACTGATTGGAAACAATGAAGGCCTTGCTTTCCTGCTCGATTATTGCCTTTTCCGGGCACCAGATCAGGCATTGGCCGCAGAAAGTGCATTTATCCCGGTTGATCTCCGGTTTGATGGAAGAATGCTGCAGCATTTTGCCTTTGCGGGAAGAGAGTCCCATCCCCAGATTTTTCAGGCAGGCCCCCAGTCCGGTGACCATGTGTCCCGTGGGATGGGAGAGCAGGATGAGGGCATCGGCCAGAACGGCATCCCGGGCTATGTTTACTTTACGATAGAGCTGGCCGGGAATGGACACCTCCAGTTCAGCGTTGCCCAGCAGGCCATCGCACATAATGATCGGTACACCCGTTCGTTCAAAGGTAAATCCATGTTCATAAGCCAGTTCAATATGGGTGATGGCATTCTGCCTGGGTCCGGAATAGAGGGTGGAGGTTTCGGTAAGAAAGGGTAAACCCCCGATTTTTTTCACCAGGTCTGCCACCGGTCTGATCAGTTCCGGAGCGATGTGGGTATCGTTGTCAACATCTCCGAAATGAGTTTTAATGGCTACCTTATCGCGGGGTTGAATGAAGCGTTGCAGATCTGCCTGTTCCAGGATGCGCTGGAGGGCTGTTACTCTTTCCTTCAGGCTGCTGCGCGCCGGCAATTCCGCCAGCAGGATTTTTTCCTTCATTTAACTTCTCCCGCAGAACATTCAACTTCCTGGGCAGCGCCGGTCAGTAACAAATGGATGGCAGCCGGCAGGCCATTAACGACCAGTTCATAGGAATGGTCAATAAGATCTCGGATCAGGCTTTCCGGCAGCTCGCCATTCAGCACCAGAGTATTCCAATGCCTTTTGTTCATATGATAGCCCGGCAAGATGGAGCGGTGTTCAGCACGCAGGTTTTCTGCCAGCAGGGGATCGCATTTCAGGTTCAGTCGGGGCGGGAATTCATCCCCCAGCAGGGCGAACATTTTTCCACCCACCTTCATTACCAGAGTATGTTCATCGAAGGGAAAATCCTCTGTCACTCCGGGTTTAGCCAGGCAGTACAGCCTGACCGCATCGATATCCATTTTCTGTCTCCTCGTATTCCGCCTGAACATACGAAATACTATAATCTATTAAAAACTCTTCGAATCAAAAGTCAAGACCAAATTACTTATTTGCCGGATCGGCCTCGGTGTTTTATATTTTCCATAGGAACAATCTCAAAAGGGGGTACCAATGAAAGGCCGGATTTCTTTTTCCACCATCGGAAATACTTATCTGCATCAGATGCGGGATCAGATCAATAACGCGGAGGACAGGGCTGACCTGGGCAGGAGTTTCAGTTTCACGGTAACGAATTTCCTAAAGGAAGTTCTTTCAGATCATAACCTGGAAATTGAGGATGGGGATGTGATATTTGATCCCGAGGCCAAAGATTTTTATTCTATCAATGAAGATCTTCAGAACCGGCCCGTTTTCCGTGAACTCTGGCAGGAATCCGATCTCGCCTCGCAATTGAAGAAATTCGCCGAATCAACTTATCATCGTTATCTGCACCTGGGAAAGCATCTGGAAAAAACCCGCCTGAAAATCAGAAACTAATCAATTCGTAAAGCACCAGGAAAATTCAGTTTTAAGGCTCATCGGTGATCTTACCTTTGTCCTTGAGTTTCTGATAAGCCTGTGGATATAATTCCTGCAGGCATTCCGGGCAGATGCTGTGACTGAAGTCAGCTTCTGAGTGCTGGCTGATGTAGGCTTCCACCTGAGTCCAGTAACCGCTGTCATCACGAACTTTTTTACAGTTGGCACAGATCGGTATCAAACCGCTGAGTGTTTTAACTTCCTGCAGAACCCGGCGGAGATCTTGAATCAGCTTTTCTTTATCTTTTTCTGCCTGCTGCCTGGCAGCTTCCAGTCGGTGTAGCCTGAGGGCATTATTGACGGTTAGGGGTAGAACGCGAAGGTAGTTACGGTCGGGATCCTTGATCAGGTAATCGTAGGCTCCCAATTTCATGGCCTGCACAGCCACTTTCTCATCACCCGCACCGGTGGCGATGATCACGGGAGTGCTGCCGGTCCGGGGGAAAACATCGAATGCAGTTCCATCACCCAGATTATAATCTGAAATGATAACATCAAACTGCCTATCCTGCAGTATCCGGCAGGCTTCCCGCACCGATCCGGCCACGGTGAAATCATAAGGCAGCTGCTCTTTCTGCAGGAAAATACGAAAAGCCATCTGATCGACTACATCATCTTCAATCAGCAGTAACCGGATCTTCATTTTCCCTCCTGTCTGGTTTTTCTTACAGATTATCAGAGCGTGTCAAGCTCTATTCTCGGGCAGATTGTTCTTTACAAATTATCCTCAGACAAAAAATTAACCAAAAAAACATCAGGAGAGGATAATGGAAAACATTGGTCTAAAATTCCCGACGGAACCCCGGAAAACAGCTCTTCATAAGGCAGAGGAATGGTATCAGCATCTGCTGTCACAGAAGCTGGGACGGCCTTGTGAGCCGGTAAAACGCAGCAATTTCGGGGAATATGCCATGGCCGTGAACTACCTTACTTCCGTCCTGGAAGAAGCCAGAGCCATCGAAAAAGTGGCTGTTTTCAATATCGACCACATGGCCCAGATCCGTTTCAGTGGCCCGGCTGCCGCAGCTCTGCTAGACAGGGTCCTGCCAATCAGGATTGCAGAAATGAATAACGGGCAATGCAAATATACCCTGCTGCTTACTGAGCAGGGAACGGTGCTGGATGACATGATCGTTATGCGTATCTCTGAAGAGGAATTCATAGTTGTGATCAATGCCGGCCATGATCTGACTTCGCCGGAACACAACCTTATTTCTGATGCCGATTTTATCTGTCAGTATAAAAAAGCTGATGAGCAGGTAACCGTGGAAGATATTTCAGCCCGACTGGTAAAAATCGATATTCAGGGGCCGCTTTCCTATAAACTGATTACCGGGATCTACGGTCGGGAGGTTCTGCGAAACCGTTACAAGCC
>JAFGEH010000205.1 GCA_016931665.1 Candidatus Cloacimonadota bacterium
AAATACTTAATTTTTCTTTTACCTGTCAAATATTTTCCCTGTCAACCAGACCTTTCAAACCGACCGGTTGTGAGACTGATCGACAGCAGGTATAGCAATAAAGAAAGTTGTCCCTCTGTTCAACTCAGATTCAACCCAGATCCTGCCATTGTTCTTTTCAATAAATTCCCGGCAGATGATCAATCCTAAACCTGTTCCCTTCTCATTATCTGTGCCATAGGTTGTGAAATTAGTTGTTATATCGAAGAGTTTCGGAATATTACCGGGTGCAATGCCGATGCCTGAGTCGGCAACAGAAATTATTATTTCTTTTTCTTCCTTACTGGCTGTCAGGCGAATCGTACCGTCTTCGGGAGTAAATTTGATAGCATTGGACAGTAGATTTCTGATAATGGTAGATATCATGTTTTCATCAGCATAAGCCTGAATTCCGGGATCAACTTCATTTATCAGGGTGATGTTCTTGGCCCGGGCATTCTCGTTCATCAGCAGAAAATTCTCGTGAATTAGGCGATAGATATCAATTTCTTCCGGGAAAATATCCAGAGTGCCAATTTGAGATCGGGACCACTGCAGGAGGTTTTGCAGAAGGGCATGAGTCCTTTTGGCAGAGTTATTTATCCTTATGATGAAATCCTGGATCTTAGCCGGGGGCAGGTTTTCATAATCATGCCGGAGGAGGCTGGAAAAATTCAGCAGAGTGCCGAAAGGATTCTTCAAATCATGGGCAATCAACGAAAAAAGCCTGTCCTTGGAGGCATTTATCTGCAGCAGGGATTCCTCGGAATCTTTTAGTTTCTGTTGAGTCTGGATCATATATTGAAAATGTTTTTTTATGAACATAGTGCCCAGGAAAACCAACAGTGATATTACCAGACCCAGAATTTCATTACTCAGGACTGCCTGATAATCCGGTTTCTGGATCATCAGCACCAAAGTAATTATACGGCGGAACAGCATCAATAAGAAAGCAGTCGAGATCATCATCCAACCGATCTTTCGGCCGGAGAGTCTGACCATGATCAAGGCATACACGGCAGTTGCCAGTTGTAAAAGAATTGCCAATAAGACAATAATCAGAGATATATTAATACTCATTCGCCTCTCTTGCTGAATTCTATTCACTATTCTGCCAGGTCAATTTATTGATGTCAATAATTTTGTCTTTCTTCCTGAAGCCTGATATATGTAATTATCTAAAGCAGAGTTGCTAAGAGCCAATAATTTTTGTAGAATCAGATTTTACTCTGGAATTTTTTTGACAATAATATCTCCCATGTAAATCTTAACCTCAGTTTTCCAGTCAGATAAATGAACGGGAGGAGAGGGAATGTCTGAAAAGATTGGCAGTTATTTTGTTAATGAACGTTTTTCATTCATCATTCAGAACGATAAGCGGGGCAGCAAAGTTGGGAAGCTCACAGATCTGAATACCGGCGAGGTTCTGGCTGATAATATGTACCAGAAAGTACTGCCGGAGCATGTAGAGAACCTGATGCAGGCAGTCCGGATTATTATTAACGCTGCCTGGCAGGATGGAAAGATCTCACCCGAAGAGAAAAAGGCTTTTAACCTGGCATTCAAAGACGTTAATTTCTCCGACAAGCAGCAGCAGGTTATCAAGGCTGAATTCCGAAACCCTACACCGATTGCGAAACTATTGAAAAACATCAGGACCAGGGAAGAAAAACTGCTTATTCTGGAAACAAGTTTGCTGCTGATAATTGCCGATAATGAATTCCATCCCAAGGAAAAAGAGTTTATCGAACTGCTGGTGAAAAAGTTCGATCTTGATTGTGAAGATTTTGCCTTACTTTATAATATTCTTCCTTCCATGGTAAAAAAATATATCCTCAAAGAGAGGATCCATGAAACATTGGCTATCAATGAGCAGGAGATCAAAATTCTCGATAAATTCAGCAACAAAGCCAAAAAGGAAGATAAAATCAATCATTCCATAGTGTATCAGCAATTTCTCAATAACTGGAAAAATCGGAGTACCCGTTACCTGAGAAAGAGTATATATTAATTGTTTTCAAACAGTACTGTTTCCAGGTGGAACGGTCTGGTTCAAATATTCAGCAGTATAATACCAATTATCAGCATTAAGATTCCCCAGCGTTCTCTGATCCTGTATTTCTTCTTCCATAAAAAGATGTCTGTCAGGAAGCAGAGAGCAACAACTCCTGCTGCAAATAGGGGATAGACAACGGCAGCCGGTACCGATTCCAGAGCACCCAGAAAGAATCTGGTTGTCATCTGATTCGGGATGCCCAGAATCATTCCGTATATGAAATATCTGAGGTTGAAGCTTCTTCGCTTCTGAAAAACCAGAATCAGGTTGCCTGAAAAAGCTGCTGCGAAAAGTATAATCATGAACAAACCCGGTTGCTGTGATCCTGTTTCATCATATAGTTTCAGTATGGTATCTGTAACACCGGTTATTACAAACAGTATAACAAGCCAGAAGAAGTTCTGATAGGACCTGGCGTTGGTGAGGAAGATAAAAGCAGCCAGAACGGTCACTATTCCCAGATAAGCAGCGGAGCCGATCTTTTCGCTGAACAGTACAAGGGATACAAAAGTGGGAATGATCAGGGATACTCGCATCATGCCTGCACTCAGGGATAATCCATTCTGGGTGATATTTTTCTGATAGATCAGAAAATTCACCAGAAAGAAAATCCCTCCCAGGCCGCCCAGTATCAGTTCGGCTGAACCAATACGGGAAAGAGAATGCTCATTTGTGGCCAGACTGAAGATAGTGGCCAGGAAGTAATTACCCAGAAAAATTAACAGGATGTCCCTTCTCGGATCTCTTTTGAACAGGATCAGAAGATTACCGATCAGGGCAGAACAGAGAATACTGAGGCTCAGCTGCCACATCAGAATAATCCGATCAGATCCAGAATGCCGAATAACTTCAGGCAGGCTAACAGTATGGCTATCAGTAGTATATAACGCACGAAACGCTCTCCGTGAGAGATGGCGGAATGTACTCCCAGATAGGCCCCCAGCATATTACCCAGAGATAGAATCAATCCGTATTTCCAGATTATTTTTCCTGACAGGGCGAAGATCAGGACAGCCAGGCTTGTATAACAGAGTATGATGAAAACTTTCACAGCATTGGCCCGGATCAGGTCGAATTCCTCCACTAGATTGAGGGTTGCCAGGAAAATAAACCCGACTCCCACTTGGATGAATCCTCCATAAAAGCCAACCATGAGAAAAATAATTATTTCTAGCCAGCGAGGCAACCTCTTGGTCAGGAAATTTCTGGTTTTTTGCGGCCTGAATATCAGGATGAGAAGGCCGATCATGATCAAACCCAGGATGCGATCGAACAGCGCAGAATCGATTTTCACAGCAAAAAAAGCACCAGCAAGAGCGCCCAGAGAAGCTGCTATGGTTATATGGATGATAGGTTTGATAATTAATTGCCTGTGATGGTGGAATTTAAGAACTCCAGTCATATTCTGCAGCAGGATGGCAACCCGGTTAGTAGCATTAGCCATGGGAGATGGTATGCCTGCCATTATTAGGACCGGTAAAGCTAGAATGGAACCACCGCCGGCCAGAGTATTCAGGAATCCCGCTATAATGCCGGTCAGGAAAATCAGAATATATACCATCTTAGGCTTCTCCAGTTTTTCCCTTCTTTTTTTTTAAGTTATTCCTGATTGTCAAATGATAAGTAAGCACTGTCAATTGTGTATTGACAGCCGGATGGGTTTATTAAGGATTGATTTCAGATATGATGCTTTTTCTGGCAGGAGGCTACGTGAAAAAATTATATATTTTGCTTTTGTTTATCGTTCTCATTCCTGGCCTGAGGGCAGATCTGAGATTTGCCAGGGACCTGTTCGAAAACGGTTTATGGGATGAGTCGATTGCCGAGTTTCAGAAAGTTATTGATGAGGCTCCAACTTCTCCCGAGGCCGAGTCCTCACTGCTTTATATCGGGGAAGCTTATCAGAACCTGCAGCATTATGAGGAGGCAGAAGCCAGTTTCAGAAAATTGCTGGAAGGATATCCTCTCAGCAGTCTTCGGGATCGGGCACTGGCTTATCTGGCTGATGTTCAGGCTCAGCAGGGCAAGTTCCAGCAGGCGGTTGGTAACTACCGTATGCTCCTGGACCAGTTCCCTCTTACAGAAAACGCCAAAAATGCTTTGAAATCTTATCTCTCAGCTCTTTTTGAAGCAGGCAGCTACCAGCAGGTTATCAATATCGGACCCGGGCTTATAAAGAATTATACCGATAGTAAACAGATTCCTGAATTGCTGTTAATTATGGCTCGTAGTCATGAAAAGCTGGGTCAGCAAACAGAAATGGAAGAAATCCTCAATCGTTTGCAAAAGGAGTATCCCGAACATCCGGCTTACTGGGAGAGTTTGAGAATTAAGGCCGGGTACCTGGAAAAGCATAAAAGAGATCCTGAATTGATCGCTTTTCTAGAACAGGTTCTGCAAAAATCTGTTCCCCGTCATCAGGAAGAAATCCTCGGTTATCAGCTGGCTCAGTTGTATCTGAAACAGCAGAATTTTCAAGAGGCTTATCAGCTTCTGAGCAAACTTAAGGAAAAATTCAATCATTCCGGATCTTATGCCGATTATCTGACAGATCTTGCTTATACCAGATTGAAACTGGCCAGATATGAAGAATTAATTGATGAGCCTGATCCCGGCAAACCACTGCAGGCCAGCCAACGCCGGGATGAATACATGTATTATATCGCCGAAGCCTATTTTCATCTTCAGGATTATCAGTCAGCTGACAATCTTCTTACACAGTTGCTGACCACCAGTGACACGATGACCGCTTACCAGGCCGGATTCCTCCAGGCATCCCTTCAGGCAGCTACTGGTCGTTATCAGCTAGCTGTTGATAAATTTCTAAACTTATTAAACAATCCTCACTCCGATCAACTGGATATATATCGGGAGGTTGGCAGAATTTATAAAGAGGGGATCCGGGATTATCAGCAGGCTGTGAAATACTTACAACTGGCTTTACTGGGAAATCCTGCTGTCCGGCAGCAGGCGGAAATCGTTAACTTGATCTCTGAAAGCTATGAAAGCATGGGAGATTATCAATCCGCCCTGCAAGTGCTCGAACAGCTGACATCCGTAACTTCCCTGGAACAACAGGTCCAGCAGGAAATTGAGTTAAGGCGAAAATATCTTCATCATTACCGTGTTAAGGATTTTGAGTCGGGATTCTATTCCTTACTGGAGGCATTATCTTCTTATCTGCAGACAGGAGAACAGGAAACCCTCAACATGAATATTTTAAATATTTTATCACGGGATCTGAAAGATCACCGAAGAGCATTGGAACTGCTGTCCGGTAAAGCAGATGATGAATCCTGCTATCTTCGGGCCCGGCTATATCTTAAATCAGCTGCCCGTTATCTGGCCGAAGATAAACAGATGACTGCTGAACAGGAAATAGAATCAGCTCTTGATGCTATTCAAATTCTGGATGAAGAAATTTATCACAACTGGCAGCAGGATATTAGCTTACAATCGGAACTCCTGTTATTGGTAAAAATAGACAGTGCTTTTTCTTCCCGCCTGGAAAACCATCTTCAGCTCTATCCTGAATCTGCCTACGCCAATAACTTCCGGCTTGCCCTGATTGATTATTACCGCAATAATAACCGCTCTATGGAAGCTTTGACGCATCTGGAAAATCTGAGTCTGGATGACGAAATTATGCCCCTGGACTATTATCGTGCTAAACTGCAGCTGGCAGAGTATTACTACCGAATGGATGATGATGAGAATGCCGTACGTAATTATACTTTGGCCGAGAAACAACTCAGTCTGAATTATCCCTCAGAATATTTTCATTATGCTGTAGCTCTCAGTCAGACAGGGGATAGGAACAGGGCTGTCGACATGCTGATTTTTCTGGTGAATAATGCCCGAGTTTTTCCCGATTACCAAATCGCCGTTAAATTTCTGACGGAATTACTGGAGGAGCAGGAACGGTTTGCCGAAGCTGTGCATTATTATCAGTTGATCCCCGAAAATGACCGTGATACGGAATTCTATACCCGCCTGGCCGGACTCTATAAAATACTGGGGGATAAGGAACAGGCCAAATATGCTTTGCTGCATATTGAAGATAAGACTGAAAATATTTTGCGGGACCTGGCTTATCTGCAGTATGAAACCGCTGATATTGCTATGGCTTCCTATTCCTTTCAGAAATTGACCGAAATGAACAACGCAAAACTCGAGTATTACGATATGCTGGGGCATATTGCCTTTATACAGAAACAATTTTTGGCTGCTGCCGAGAATTATAAAGTAGTTGTTGATAAAATTGAGCAGGATTTAAAAAGTTACAAAAATATCCGCCAATTGGGCAGGGAAAATATCATATCTCTCTACCGGATAGGGAACAGACCCAAAGCCGAAGCGCTGATCAGGAAATTTGATTCCTTCCTGATCGAGGATGACAGACATCATGTATTGCAGGCTGAAGCCCTGTACTATCTTGAAATGGATCCGAAGCAGGCTGAAAAGAAGTTCAACGATCTGCTCAAGACTAACAATCTCAGCTCCAGTATCAGAGAGGAGAGTCATTTCTGGAGAGGTGTAGCCAGGCTTGAGCAAAACAGGATCTCCGAAGCGGAGGAAGACTTCCTGATCGTCCGGGCTTCAAACGATCAGAATCTGCGTAATCAGGCGGATCTGAAATTAGGTTCCATCAAATTCTCACAGGGAGATTACCAGGGGGCTTTAGGCCATTATTACAGTGTCATAGAACACGATCGGGAAGGAGAATTGGCCTGGACTGCCGCCAGCAATTTTGCCTTTGTCTGTAAGACCATTGGTTCCTGGCAGCAGGCTGTTGCCGCCTATGAGATTATTCTGGAAAGGTGGGGCGATCAGGATCTGCAGGGTGAAACCCTGTTCAATATTGCTTATTGCCATTTACGTGATAAACAATACCAGTCGGCTATCGAAATCTTTAACCGCTGTCTTGCCCTGCTGCCCTCCCGGGAGATTCAGGCGGAAGCACAATACTGGATCGGTGAATCCTACCTTAATCTGGGAGATAGAGAAAATGCCGTAACTGAATTCTTGAAAGTAAGTTATAACTATTCCGAATTCACCAACTGGGCCGCCTCGGCAGAACTCAGTGCTGCCGAGGTTTATTTTTCCAGCGGTGATTATGATAAATCACGGCGGCTCTTTGAAAGGGTGATCAGTAAATATGGAGAAACAAGCCAATGGGGTACCGAAGCCAGAAAAAAACTTCAGAACTGGAACTGATTAATGAAACTGGCAGTTGATCTCCATTCCCATTCCAGCTATGCCGGAGGGGTGGGCAAGATAAGCCTTGAAGATATCTCTTTTATCATGAAAATAAAAGGCATTGATGTATTCGGTACGGGCGACTGCCTATGCCCTGCCCGTACAGCAGAACTCTCTTCACGGCTGCAGCAGAAATTCTCCGGACTTTATTCACTGACTGGTGATAAAAGCCTGTTCCTGTTGCAGACAGAAGTAATTTTTACCACCCGATTACCTGGGCATAAAAACAGAATAATAGCTCATCATCTGCTTCTTTTTCCGGATTTTTCAGCCCTATATCGTGTACAGAAACTACTCAGCAGTTGGCAGGTAAAGAATACCATAGGCCGCCCCTTCCTGATCAGTTCCGACCGGATTCAATTGCAGGATCAACTGTTTTCAATCCTCGATCAGGACCAGGGTATTGAATTGATACCAGCGCATATCATGACCCCCGATGGCATTTATGGCAGCAGGAATAATCTGGAAGAATTATTGGAATTTTACGGGGACTTCCTTCCTAATATTCATGCCGTCGAAACGGGATTAAGCGCCGATCCCTCCATGCTGGAAAAGATCCCGGACCTGGCGGACCTGACCTTCATTTCAGCCAGCGATTGCCATAGCGCCGCCCTGAACAGGGTCGGAAGAGAATTCACTATTCTTGAAGCAAATGAGCTTTCCTATGCCGGAATCATTCGTGCGATCAGAGAAAACCAGGTTGTGATCACCGCTGAATTCCATCCAGCCGAGGGTAAATACTATCTCACCGGTCACCGTTTCTCACGTCCGGGCCATGCCGATTCACTCTGGTACGAAGAAAAAACCGCTTGCAGCGGGATCTGTCCCGTTTGCGGTAAAACTATGCTTACCGGAGTTAAGCAGCGCTGTTTTCAGCTCCAGGATGAGCAGATCAAACCTC
>JAFGEH010000206.1 GCA_016931665.1 Candidatus Cloacimonadota bacterium
CCAACGGTAAAGATGCCATTGCCAGAGCCAGAGAATCGTCCCCCGACCTGGTTTTAATGGATATCATGCTGGAAGGTGACATCAATGGTATAGAAGCAGCAGAAAAGATCTACAACGAAATGGACCTTCCCATTATCTTCCTTACTGCCTACTCAAACGAGAATACACTACAGGATGCCAGAGCCGCCCAACCTTATGGATATATTCTGAAACCCTTTGAGGAAAGGGAATTACATGCCACTATCGAAATGGCTTTCTACAAGCACAGGATGCAGAAAATACTCAAGGAAAACGAGAAGAAATACCGGGACATTTTTGAAAATGCCAATGAGTCGATTTGTATAATTCAGGACAAAAAGATCAGTTTCTATAACCCGAAAACCACTGAATACCTCGGCTACCCTAAAGATAAACTCCTGTCTACTCCCTTTCTGGAGCTCGTTCATCCTGAAGACCGGGACGAGATAGGAGAGAGCTGCAAAAAGATCCTGGAAGAGCATCAGCCTACCGAGATTAAAGCTTTCCGGATGCTCGATATTAACGGGAATCCTCACTTCTTTAAATTGAATTCCGTACCCATTACCTGGGAAAATAAGCCGGCTACCCTCATTTTTATGAGTGATATCACTTCCCAGCTGGCTGCTGAAGAAGAAATACGTAAATTCAAAGTGGTTTTCGACAGCTCCAATTACGGCATGGCCATCTGTGATTTGCAAGGCAATATCGAATATATTAATAAATACTATGCCAATACCCACGGTTATCGGACAGAACAACTGCTGGGAAAGAACCTGGCTATTCTGCATAATGACGAACAAGCCGAAAAGATGGAGGAATCTTTCAAGAAGCTGAAGGAAAGCGGAAGTTTCAGCGCTATTGAAGTCTGGCATACCAGAAAGGACAAAACCATCTTCCCCATGCTGATGAATGGTATCATAATCAAGGATTCCAGCGGTAAAGGCAGCTTCATTGCCCTTTCCGCCATTGATATCACAGATCGCAAGAAATCGGAAAAGATCCAGTCCCAACTGTTCGAGGAACTGGAGCATGTCAACGATGAACTCCAGAATTTCGCTTATGTGGTATCTCACGACCTCAAGGCTCCCCTGCGGGCAATCAGCACCCTCGCCAACTGGATCTCAACTGATTACTCGAGTAAATTTGACCAGGAAGGGCAGGAACAGATGCGACTCCTCATCAGCCGGGTTAAAAGAATGCACGACCTGATTGACGGAATCCTCGAATACTCCCGGGTGGGAAGAATCAAAGAAGAAACAGTGAAGATCGACCTGAACGAACTGCTGGAAGAAGTTATTGATGCCATAGTCCCCCCGGTTAATATCGAGATCAAGATCGAAAATAAATTACCCGAAATCACCTTTGAAAGAACCAGAATTACCCAGGTTTTCCAGAATCTTCTCAGCAATGCCATCAAATTCATGGATAAACCTAAAGGAATAATCAAAATCGGCAGTAAGATTGATAATGGTTTCTGGAAATTTCATATATCCGATAACGGACCCGGGATCGAGGAAAGGCATTTCAACAAGATCTTCATGATCTTCCAGACCCTGCAACCCCGGGATGAATTTGAAAGCACCGGCATCGGCCTTACCCTGATCAAGAAAATTATCAATATGTACGATGGCAAGATCTGGCTGGAATCGGAGGTTGGTGAGGGTACTACTTTCTATTTTACACTCCCCGTTAATAGTAAAATGATCAATCAGAAGCACCCGACAGCGAAATAAGCTGGGATCAAGGAGAATCTTAATGAGAGATGACAAACCTATTCTGATCATAGATGATGACCTGGTAGATGCCATGACCATTAAAAGGGCATTCAAAGATATCAATGTTACCAATCCCATAGATCTGGTAGGAAACGGTGAAGAAGCCCTGGAACATCTTCGCAACCATGACAGAATTAAGCCTTGCCTGATTTTCCTGGATCTGAACATGCCAAAAATGAATGGGATCGAGTTTCTCAGGATCCTGCGCCAGGACGATGACCTGAATATGATACCAGTAATCATTCTTACTACTTCCAAAGATGAACATGATAAAGTCGGCTCTTTCAAACTGGGCATTTCCGGTTATATTGTTAAACCGGTCGATTATGGAAAATTTGTGGATGTTATCAGAACCATAAAAGATTATTGGACTTATAGTGAGTTGCCACGTTAATGGAATTAATTATGAAAAAAATGAGATTATGTAAATTCTTGCCAGCTGTTATCTTATTTATTCTGCTGTTTATAAATCCGGGAATACATGTTTATCTGCATGCTTTATTCCCCTCAGATATCCTGAAAACTGATTCACCGATACCCCGCCAGCTTATTCAGGATGAAACCTCAGTAATACCACCAACCACTAATCCAACTTTTGATATCATCGTGAATTTCTTCACGAAAATCTACTATCAGATCCCCCCCTTCTATCGGGAACACAGGGCTTCTATCTGGATCATCTTCCTCAGCCTGCTTTTTCTGATCATGGTGATCAGTTCCATCCATAATTTCTATAAACGTAAAATACTGGAAAAAGACTTGAAGAAAGAATATCAGAAGATCGAACATCGTGTCAAAGAGAGAACTCTGAAGCTTAAGTTAACCCAGGAGCATCTGCAGGATGAAATTGATCGACTAAAGGAAACTGAAAGAAATCTCAAACAGATCAAAAAGGCCATTGAAACCATGAAGCTGGGCGTCACCCTTTCCGACACTACCGGCAAAATCATCTATACAAATCCTGCTAACGCCCAGATGCACGGTTACGACTCCGAAGAGCTGATCGGGAAATACACTTCAATCTTCACTTCCAATGTTCTGCGTGAGGAAATCGACCTGAGTAAAGTCAAAGAATGGCAGGGTAAAATCCGTAAAAGTTCTAATATCCGAAAAGACGGCCAGATCTTTCCCGTTCAACTCATTTCCGATCTGGTCCGGAATGAAAAAGGTGAGATCATAGCCATTGTCACCACCTGTGAGGATATTACCAGACGTTCACTGGATGAAGAAGCATTACGTACAAGCGAAGAGAATTACCGGCGAATTTTTGACAACATCCAGGATATTTATTATGAAGTCAATATCGATGGTATTATCCAGGAAATAAGTCCCTCGGTAATTACCATCTCTTCCTATACCCGCGAGGAATTACTGGGCAAACCGATCAGTGATATTTACGCCAATGCCAAACAGAGAGATAATTTTCTCAAAGCTCTGAAAAAAGAGGAAAAAGTACATGATTATGAGATCCTGATCAAAGGCAAAGGCGACGCTCCTCCCATTCCCTGCTCTGTTACTGCCAAGCTGATCCTGGATGAATCCGGATTGCCCCTGAAAATTATCGGTTCCATGCGCAATGTTCTGGCTAGAAAAAAGGCCGAAGAAAAGCAGGCTCAAACCCTCAAAGATCTGCAGCTGGCTAACA
This sequence comes from Candidatus Cloacimonadota bacterium, assembly GCA_016931665.1. Classification (GTDB taxonomy): domain Bacteria; phylum Cloacimonadota; class Cloacimonadia; order Cloacimonadales; family TCS61; genus JAFGEH01. Next base: position 3,439 of record JAFGEH010000206.1, read on the forward strand.
AGGAACTGCGGGATTTTGCCTATGTAACTTCACATGACCTGAAATCGCC
>JAFGEH010000207.1 GCA_016931665.1 Candidatus Cloacimonadota bacterium
ATTCTACGGTCTCGACCAAACGAGAACGGTCAATATTTATCGCAAACCAGTCATATTCAAGAGGATTTCTTAATATCTTGAAAAGGGGGTTCCTGATACATACAGCGTTAATCCCTGCTCTTAGATCATCCCGATTCCTCTTGACAAGCCGCATGCAGACAAAGGCAAATAGTAACGCTTGATTCACAATGTCGGGCTGAAGGAAGCAGGTATGGAAACACAAATATCAAAGGCAATGTCAGTTGAAGAAAAAAATCCCCTGATCGTAGTTGCCGAATTAACCAAAAGATTTAACGAAGTAATTGCTCTTGCCGGCATCAGCTTTACTGTTGGCAGGGGAGAGCTTTTTGGTTTCCTGGGACCGAATGGTGCGGGTAAAACCACCACGATCAATATCCTTACCGGGCTAGCCAGGCCGGATTCAGGAAATATCAGAATCGGCGGAATGGATATTTCGAGAAATCCCAAAGCGGCTCAACATCTGATCGGTATTATTCCGGATGAAAGCAATCTCTACCCTGAACTCTCCGGTTATGACAATCTGTGTTTCTGTGCTTCCTTATACGGCATTGCCAAGAAAGAACGCCGGCAACGGGCCGAAGAACTGCTGCAGACTTTCGGGCTAAAGGAAGCTGGCACCAGAAAATTCGGGGGATATTCCAAAGGCATGAAAAGAAAACTGACCATTGCTGCCGGAATTATTCACCGTCCGCCCATTCTTTTCCTGGACGAACCCACCACAGGCATCGATGTCGCCAGTGCACGGCAGATCAGGCAGCTTATCGCCGAACTCCACCATTCGGGCACAACGATTTTTCTCACCACCCATTACATTGAAGAAGCTGAAAGGCTTTGCAGAAGGATTGCCTTCATCGTGAATGGGCGAATCACCCGTATCGATTCAGTGGAAAATCTGATGCGGCAAACCCAGGATCAATATGTAGTACAATTTGCCTTTCAGAACACCAGACCGGAATTGTGTGACAGCTTAACAACTGCCTTCCCTGAACTGATTTGCCAGAGTGTGCCACAGGGTATTCAGATAGAATCAACCCGCCCCGTCCAGGTAGGCCCGTTGGTCCGGTTTCTGGAAGAAAATGGACTCGAAGTAATGGAAGCAAAAAAGATCCTTCCCACACTTGAGGATGTCTTTGTGCAGATTACCGGTATCGAAGCCAGCCGGATGAAACAGGAAAAAGAGAAAATGAAAGCAGGGGATAACGTATGAAATCATGGATTGCCTTCTGGAACATTTTACTCAAAGATATACGTTCCTATTACTTGAAACCTCCCAATATCAGCTGGGGATTATTGTTTCCGCTGGTCTGGATAGCGATGTTCTTTATTCGTTCCGGTCTGGGATTAGATAAGCTGCCTGATCTTCTTCCGGGGTTAGTGGCTCTCAGCATACTGTTTGGGACTACCAGTGTCCTTTCCGTAACAGTCACCTTTGAAAAGAAAGGCAGGTCTTTTGAACGGCTCCTGCTTGCTCCCATCTCCCTGGAACTGTTAATGCTCGCCAAAACAGCCGGTGCGATTCTGTTTGGAATCATCAACGCTCTGGTACCGGTTTTCATCGCCATGCTCTTAGCTGATCTCTCGGCAATAAACTGGTTTATTCTGATTCCTGCTATTGTGCTTATTGCCTTCAGCTCCACTTTTCTGGGGCTGTTTATTGCCGTCTCCGTTAAAGAGGTATTCGAGGCACAGACATTTTCTAATTTCTTTCGCTTCCCTATGATCTTCCTCTGCGGCCTCTTCTTTCCCATTGCCTCTCTGCCCATTTTTTTACGCCCTCTGTCCTACCTGCTGCCACTCACCTACGGTGCAGATATCCTGCGCGGCGCCATGGCAGGTAAAAATATAATGCCCCTGGGATTGAACTTTCTAATCCTGGCAGTCTTCTGTTCTGTTCTGTTCTTTATCAGCCTGAGAAATATCAATAGAAAATGGATTACGTAATTCCCGGCATCAGGCGCTAGACAGGTAGAATATATATTATGTAAGATTCCTGATCTTAGGTAATTTAAAATGAAAATTAAAGCTGGCCTTCTGCCCCCTATAGCATCTTCATCCATAATTCTTCGTTTCTTTACTCCGAAGGATGCATCAGGAATATACCTGATGAGTCAGGAACCCGGTTGGCGCCGGTGGCTTCCCGATCAGGTTTATGATAGTAGAGAGCATGCCCTCGCTGTTATACGATACTTAATAAATCAATACCGGGAACCCGCTGACCCTGTTCTGGCACCATACGTCCTGGGTGTCTGCCTGAAAGGTTCCGGGGAATTTATCGGCCATGTCGGGCTCAGTCCTCTTGACGGACAGGTTGAGATAGGCTACTCAATAGCAGTCAAGCAGCAGGGAAAGGGGTATGCATCTGAAGCTGTCAGAACAATGGCGAAGTGGGCTTTACCGCACTTCTCTCTTCCCCGTATTCTCGGTGTAGTTTCCACTGCTAATGTTTCTTCCTGCCGGGTTCTGGAACGGGCAGGCTTCATATTGATCAGTGAGTCAAAGGGCAATCTTCATGGCCGTTCCGGACTAGTGCGAGTTTATGAGAAAACAAGATAATGGCAGAAAACGCAGGCCGTATTAGCTGGAAGAACTCAGTACCGCCTGTCAGTTGGAAGGAGGTTGTATCAGCAACCATCAGGAAGCTGAAAGAAGACGTCGCGGTCGTGACCGGGCCATAGCCATCGGTTTGCCGCTTACCCTGGTTTGTATAGTGGTTGCTTTGCTGTTATGGTATGCTGCCTTACTTGATCCTGGCTGGGGAAACATTATCCTGGCAGCCCTCGTTACCATTACTGCCCTGGTTTTTGGCTGGCTGACAGCGAAAGCTGTCAGCAAAAAGAAACAGGCAGGCACTGGGAAATGTAATAATTAATATATCAGCATCCTAAGCCGGAATCTCATCAGTGTGCTATATCTTGTTAGAGAAATAAAAATCGGTCAAGGCAGAACATTAAAGAAGCATCGTAGCACATTATCGTTTTTTACTGCTATTGGTTGCCTGAGATCTTATTTTCGACTTTCATGAGCTCGTCTCCCGGGTAATTATCAATCATATTATTCCTGAGATCGGATTAATTTCAGTGCTGTTTCCAGGAAAACATCTCTGCCGTTGATGAAATCTTCTATCGTCTCCTGAACTGGATAATCCGGCATAATCGGTCGTGTTATATCCATGCCAGC
>JAFGEH010000208.1 GCA_016931665.1 Candidatus Cloacimonadota bacterium
AGGGCGATCAGGATCATATAACCGCCGGCTACCAGTTCAAAATCCAGAAATTTACCCACCACATCAAGCAGGGAAAGACCCAGGATAATGCCGAAAATGCCTCCGATAGTGGTAACAAGTACGGTTTGAACCATGAATTGCAGGAAGATATCCCTTCTTCTCGCCCCTACTGTGATGCGGATACCGATCTCGCGGGTTCTTTCCTGAATGGAAGCCAGCATGATATTCATGATCACGATACCGCCCACCAGCAGGGAGATGGTGCTGATCAGAAAGAAGATCACCTGAAAACGCTGGGCGTTCTTCTCCATTTCCACTGCTTCTTCCTGTGCTGATTCGATACTGAATACCGGCTGTCCGTTCCGCAGATTTAAGATCACTGCTTCCAGATGCTGGCGGAGTTCAGGTGCTTCTTCCACTGTCCTGGCTTTCAGTGAAATGCTGTTGATTACATCATTACTGGTGATTTTATGGATCATTGTAGAAATCGGAGTATAAGCACGCCGGTTGAGATAAGCCAGGGCATTTTCATTGCCGAAAGTACTGTTGCCTTTCAGAAAACGGTGTTCCATTACTCCGATCACTTGCAGACGCCTGTTGCTAACAGTGATATATTCACCCAGAGGATTTTTATTGCCAAAAAGTTCTTCCTTCACCTGACTGCCGATACAGATGACATCGTTAGCTTCCCTCAGATCAAATTCATTCAGGAAGCGTCCACTTTCCACATCCCATTCCTCAACATCACTGAAGTCCGGCAGAACACCGTAGACACCGGTCCAGTATTTTTTATCCTGGAATGCTGCCTGGAACCATTCCCTTACTTCGGCACTGAAGTAGAGAGCTTCCGGTAGCAGGGAACGGATCAGATAGAATTCCTTGAGGGTGAAATATCTCTTCTCGGAGGTGTCTTCGGTGAATTCCCAGTTGCGTTGAACGGTAATCCGGGCCAGACCGCCACGTTCCATCATCCATTCCAGCGATTTCTTGTTGATGCCATTGACCAGTGATAAGACGACAATGATGGACATTGTGCCCAGTACTATTCCGATGATGGTAACAAAACTGCGGATCTTGCGTGACCAGAAGTCAGTAAAGCCGACAACCAGGCTTTCTTTAAGAGAGATCGCCATTCTGGATCAAACCATCCACGATGTGGATAATACGGTTAGCTCTTCTGGCCACTGCCTGATCGTGGGTTACAATGATAATGGTATGGCCTTGTTCATGCAGATGGGAAAAAATGGAGAGGATGTCATTCCCGGAAGTGGAATCGAGGTTGCCGGTCGGTTCGTCCGCCAGAATGATGGCTGGTTCGTTGACTATGGCCCGGGCGATGGCTACTCTCTGACGTTGGCCTCCCGAGAGTTCAGAAGGTTTATGCCGCAGGCGGTCACTTAATCCCACATCGTTCAGGACTTTACGTGCCTGATTGATGCGTTTTCTATGGCTCAATCCGGCATACATGAGTGGAAGTTCAACATTCTGCTGAATATTCAGATGAGGCAGCAGGTTGAAAGTCTGGAAGACGAATCCGATCTCCCGGTTGCGGATGCCGGCGAGTTTACCCTTCTTCATACCGCTTACCTGTTCCTGATTGAGCAGGTATTCTCCGGCGGTAGGAGTATCAAGACAGCCCAGGATGTGCATCAGAGTGGATTTCCCTGAACCGGAAGGACCCATGATAGCTACAAAATCTCCGGCAGCTATATCCAGGCTTACTCCATTCAGGGCCGGAACGGTGATCTTGCCCATCCGGTACTCTTTCCTGATTTCTTTAATCTCGATTATTTTCTTCATATTTCCTGCTTCTTTCTTTTCAGAATTTTACACAAATTACGAGCGAAGTTCCTTGTCAAAGAAAATTTGTTTTATTGACGGCCTGTAAACAGATGAAATATTCAGTGCTGTAGGTATAGATGGAAACAGAAGTCAATCTAAGCGGAAAAGTTATACTGGAAGGTTCCAAGGCTGTTGAGAACCGTGTTCTGATCATAGCCACTTATCTTACGATGCCCTTGATCCTCAGAAATGGTTCCAGCTGCGATGATATCCGGACCATGCTGGATAACCTGCAGCTGCTGGGTTTGCGTTTAGAGCGTGATGGTAAGGACCTGAAACTGCTACCGCCTGATCGGCTGAATGCAAATCAAAAACTATCCGTGCAGGATTCGGGAACTGCCTGGCGCTTCCTGCTGGGCCGTACCGCTCTCACTAAAAATCTGCAGACAAGCATATCATTATCAGCTCAACTGGCGAAAAGACCCTGGCAAGGCTTAGCTGAGATACTGGAAAAGATGGGAGCAGAAATAAGTGAGGGCGATTCGGCTGTTTCTGTTAAAGGAACCAGCTGGCGCGGTGGTTGGATGAAGATTGATGCCTCCATCAGCAGTCAATATATCTCAGCCCTGCTGCTGAATGCTGTCAACCTGCCTCAAGATCTGCATCTGGAACTACAGGAGCCGGTGGTTTCGCGGCCATATCTGGATATGACGCTGCAGGTTATGCAGGAATTCGGTGTTACAGGACGGATTGATGATGATTCCATCATTCTGGAGAAAAATCAATTCTACCGGAACAGACAATATTACGAGGTGGAACCGGATTTCTCGACAGCCTGCTGTTTCTGGGCTCTGGGAGCACTGAACAGGGGAGAGATCTATACTTCCCGCTGGCCGGGCGGGAAAGTCCTGCAACCCGATTATGATTTTCTAAAGATACTGGCCAGGATGGGAGCTGTGATTGAAATCAATGATACTGGTATTATGGTGCAGAAGAAATATCTCTACGGGCTCGAAACAGAAATGAGTGACCTTCCTGATCAGGTGCCAACCCTGGCGGTTCTGGCGCTGTTTGCCCGGGGAAGAACAGCTGTCCATGGCATAGATCATCTGCGTTACAAGGAATCGGACAGAATTACCGCCCTGGTTACGGAGCTGAGAAAATTGGGCGCTCATATTGTTTATGATCAAGGTACTCTAGTGATCGATCCTTTAAGAGAAAAACCCGGCAAGGTTAAACTGCTGACTTATCATGATCACAGGCTGGTGATGGCTTTTTCCCTTATCCAACGGCTGTTGCCGGAGATCCAACTGGAAGAGACTGCCAGCGTTGCCAAATCCTGTCCGGATTTCTTCCGGGCCTGGCATAGTCTGAAATAATAAATGTATCCTGCCAGGAATGTTCTGCAACCTTCCGGATATATCTTGACACTGAATAAAACGAATATAAAGAAATGCCCATGCAGAAGATGAAAATAGTTGTTGCCTGTGGTGGATTTTCCGAAGAGAATGAGGTATCGAAGATCAGCTCGGCGGAGATTTCCCGGGCTCTCCAGGAAAAAGGCCACTCAGTTCGGGTTATGGATCCCGCGGATTATACTTCCTATCAGGAGTTTATATCCCGAATCAGGGAACAGGATCCGGATATTGTATTTAACGGCATGCACGGTTCTGAAGGGGAGAATGGATTGATCCAGGCCCTGTTCGAACTCAACGGGCTGGCTTACACCGGTTCCGGTGTGAGGGCAAGCGCCCTGGCCATGGATAAGTACATTTCCGGCCTGCTGGCGGAATCCCTGGGTATGACCGTTCCGGCCCGGCGGCGCCTGGCTCGTGGGCGCCTGCCCCGATTTGAGCCGGACTTCCCGGACCTGCCACTGGTGGTCAAGCCTAACGATTCCGGTTCTTCCGTGGGTATAACCATTGTCACAGAGCCGGCTCAAATTAAGCCAGCCCTGGCGGAAGCTGCTCTTTACAGCCCTTTCCTCCTCCTTGAGGAATTCATACCAGGCAG
>JAFGEH010000025.1 GCA_016931665.1 Candidatus Cloacimonadota bacterium
TGCTTAGGCATCATGGTGAGAATCCCCGCTATTACCATAAATGGGTGGGTCTGAACAGCAGGCTTGATACACTGCAGGCAGCTGTTCTGCTGGTGAAGCTGGCCTACCTGGAAGGCTGGTCTGCTGCCCGTCAGGCAAATGCCCTCTATTATTACCAGCATCTGGCTGATATTCCACAAATCGAATTACCTTATATCCATCCTAAAGCCGGGTCAATTTTTAATCAATTCACACTGCGTGCCCGTTACCGGGATGAGCTGGTAAATTATCTAATAGAAAAAGAGGTGGGCAGCGCCATCTATTATCCGCAGCCCCTGCATATTCAGGAATGTTTTTCCTATCTGGGTTACCGGATGGGAGATTTTCCCTTAGCAGAAGAGGCTTCCCGTCTGGTTATTTCGATCCCCGTATTTTCGGAATTAACCCGCGAACAGCAGGATTATGTGATCTCCTGCCTCCGGGAATTCTATGCCAGGAAAATTTCAGAGGATTAGAATGAATATAATTGTATGCATAAAGCAAGTGCCGGACACCACTGAAATTAAAATAGATCCTAAAACGAACACACTAATCAGGGAAGGGGTGGAAAGCATCATCAATCCATTCGATCTTTACGCTATTGAAGAAGCTCTTCGTCTCCGCGAACAATATGGGGGCAAGGTTACTGCTCTCAGCATGGGACCTCCCCAGGTGGAAAATGCCCTGCGAGAAGCTGTAGCTATCGGAGTGGATGAAATCATCCTGCTTACAGACCGCCGATTTGCCGGAGCGGATACCTGGGCCACCAGCCTGACTTTGTCAGAAGCCATAAAAAAGATGGGCAGCTATGACCTACTGATTTTCGGGCAGCAGGCAATTGACGGTGACACTGCCCAGGTCGGCCCTGGAGTAGCTACTCATCTTAACCTGCCTCAAACCTGTTTTGTTAAGCAGATTGAAAACATCGGAGAGGGAAAGATAGTCGTGCAAAGACTGATGGAAGACGGATATGAAAGGATCGAGATGCCCCTGCCGGCTCTGATTACAGTGGTAAAAGGCATCAACACTCCCAGGCTGCCTTCTCTGCGCGGTAAAAGAAATGCTAAAAGCATTGAACTTGTCATCTGGAATGCGGATCAGCTGAATCTGCCGGAAAATGAGATCGGATTGAACGGGTCGCCGACCCAGGTTGTAAGAATTTTTTCACCCGAACTGAAGAAATCCGGAGAGAAGTATGAATTACCTCCTGCTGAACTGGCAGATATTATCTATAACAAAATCAGAGAATTAAAAAAATAGAGCTGATAATGAATTATCCCCAGATTAATCCAACCCTGTTCAATATAGGCCCTCTGGAAATACGCTGGTATGGTCTCATGTATTTTTTCAGCCTGATTATCGGTTATCTGCTGCTGAAAAGATTCCTGAAATTCCGGGCTGTTGAATTAAAGAAAGAACTGTATGAAAGCCTGATATTTTATATCATGCTGGGCGTGGTGATTGGTGGTCGCCTGGGCTATGTGATATTTTATCATCCCCTCTATTACTTACAAAATCCCTTACACATATTCACTGTCTGGCAAGGAGGAATGTCCTTCCATGGCGGTGCCCTCGGCGTTATAATTCTTGGTTTCTGGTTCTGTCGCAAATATAACCTGCGCTTCTATCAACTGGCAGATCCTGCGATGCCCCTTATATCGATTGGACTCCTGCTGGGGCGCCTGGGAAATTTCATTAATGGTGAATTATATGGCAGGATAACGACACTGCCCTGGGGCATGATCTTTCCCGAATCAGACGGCAGGCCCCGCCACCCGTCTCAGCTTTATGAAGCATTTCTGGAAGGCATTCTGCTCTTTCTGATTTCTTATCTTATCCTGCGTTTTTCCCGCCGGGAAGGAATTGTATTCTGGAGCTGGATAGGTCTTTACGGGTTATTTCGTTTTCTGGTTGAATTCCTCAGAGAACCGGATGCTCATCTGGGCTTTATTATCAGTTTTCTCACGATGGGACAGATTTTAAGTCTGGCAATGATTATTGCTGGGATGATCGGTTTATACCGGCTTCATCTAAAAACTGACCAAAATGGTGATGAAAATACTTAGATTTTCTTTTTTGTTTTTTTTATTGTTTCTCTGTGGCTGTTTACAGTTGGGAAAAAGGTCTCCAGCTGAAAAAGAAGAACTTCTCAGAACCGAATTAGGGAAATGGCAGAAATTCAGAGCAACAGGAATTATTGAAGTCAATTACCATCAATATTCCTTCCGTAAAGACTTTTTACTACAGAAAGAGGACGACAGGATACGCATCGATATCATGGATGGAGGAATTTTCGGTCTGCAGCCGTCCCCGTTTCTATCAGTTTACCTGGATAGCTGCCTGATTGTAAAAACGTCTGGACAACCAGCACAAATCATGGACATAAAACAGCTGGAATTAGAATTACCCTATCTTCATTATCTGCGTTCTTTATCCGTTCTTTGGGAAGAGAGGGATGAATTTATCCGATATCAGAAGGTGGTGAAGGATGATCTAACGTTTACCTGCAACTCGGAAATGCAGATCATTAATATATCTTCCCTGCGCGGGTTTCAGGTCTCATTTAATTACCGGCAGGAAATCAGTGAAATTATTTTAGCAGAAAATAAGAAAACTCTGGCCACATTAAAATTTGACCAGATTGGATATCATAATATTGAAGTTGTACCATTATTACTACCCATTATGGAGGAGGGCAGTTAGATGATTGCCAGATATACCCGGCCTGAAATGGCCAAGATCTGGGATGTAAACAATCGTTTTCAATGTATGCTGGACGTAGAAATCGCTGCCTGCCGCGCCTTACATGAGGTGGGAGTAATACCGGAATCAGACCTCCAGCAAATTCTGGAAAAAGCCGATTTTGAGGTTGAACGGATAGATGAGATAGAAAAAACAACCCGGCATGATGTAATTGCATTTCTAACCAATGTCTCTGAATTCATTGGACCAGCCTCCCGCTGGGTGCATTATGGTATGACCTCTTCTGATGTTCTGGATACCGCCACTTCTCTGCAGTTGAAACAGGCCGGGGCTCTGATCATGCGAGACCTGGAAACTCTGGCTGAGGTTCTCCGCATCAGGGCCAGAGAGCATAAACACACCATCTGTATCGGGCGTTCCCATGGCATCCATGCTGAACCGACTTCCTTCGGATTGAAATTTGCCCTCTGGTTCGATGAAACTCAGAGAAATCTGCTGCGAATGGAGAGGGCGATCGATATGATTGCTGTCGGCCAGATTTCGGGTGCTGTGGGAAATTATGCCCACCTGTCTCCCCAAATTGAAGTGATAGCCTGCCA
>JAFGEH010000001.1 GCA_016931665.1 Candidatus Cloacimonadota bacterium
CGATTCGGTAATAATTTCCGTTATACTGGATATGATACTGCCTCCCACTAACCTGAACATCACGATAGCGGGTGGGCAGGTAAGATTGGAATGGGATCCCGTGCCGGAAGCCACTGGGTATCTGATCTATTCTTCTGATGAACCTTATGCCGGTTTTGAATTAGACGAAACCGGAGAGTTCGAAATTGAAGGGACTGTGTGGACCTGTCCTTTCCTGGCCGAGAGAAGATTCTACCGGGTGGTTGCGATTAAATAGTGATTTTGATACAATTCAGCGTAGAAATTCTACCAGAAATTCATCCCATCTGGACTGGGCGAAGCGCAGCCGCCGGTATTCGGGCAGCAGATTATTGAAATCGAAAGCCGTATCGGGAAACCAGAGGCAGGCGGTGGCAATATCATCCGCCGGCAGATCGATATATTCCTGAGCAATAAAGCACAATTCCAGTTGTTCCAGTAATGCTTCAGCCTGTAATGCCAGTTCCGGAGGGATTTCCTGATTCAGCAGCAGAGTAAAGAACTGCTTGATATCCACATCAGCTTCCAGATCATTGAATTCCAGGCAGCCTTCTCTGGCAGCGCTGAAATATTCCGCTCCGGCAAAGGCCAGCCAATCCTCAGCCAGCTCATTCAGCCGGGCGTACAATTCAGAGAATTTATTCATTGCCGCCGCTGAACAACTCACTGGTACAAAATTATTGGTAGGATTCTGGCTGCCTCCGGGTAGATATGATTCGTAGAATTGCTGCACGATCTGCACTGCCAGACTGGCCGGTGAAGACACGGATTCCCAGCCACTCAGAATATCATCATAGGGAAAGCCGTCGGAACAGACAGCTGCTTCCGAACCGATCACATAACTGGCCAGTCCGTTCAATTCCGCCAGAACCTCCATGGTCTGCATGTGGCAAGCATCCAGAATGATCAGGTCGGGCCAGAAACCGGTATTGTAAAGAGCATTGAAAAGATCGCCATCCGGTAGGCTGATGGAACTGCCGCTTTCATGGTCGGGACAGAATTTATTGAAATAATTATACCAGCCATTGCCATGGGACCAGATAACCAGGGCCTGCCTGCGGGCGGGATAACGGCTGTAGCCCCACTGGATGAAATTCCGGAGCGTTAGGTAATCGCCGCTGTCTATTTCGCCCAGGGAAGTGATAACCGGTGAAGTGATCTGGGGTGAATCGTCCGCCCGGATATGATAACGGAAGGCACCCGGCTCAGAATTATCAGCATTATTGTCGATCTGCACGATCACCCTGATACGATCGGAGAAAACGGCGGCTTCCATCTCGTTGATATCAGCCAGAGCAGCATTGTTTAATCCGTTATCAGCTGCCATGTAGATCAGGATCGTCCAGTCCGCTTCCGATTGAGTGCTGCAGGCGCCTATCAGCAGCAGAAGACACCCTGTGAATATCAATAATGGATAATTATTACTTCTAAACATATTCCCGAGCTTCTTCTTCACCCCGCAGAACCCGGATGGCACCTTGACTGAGGGCTGCCATTTCCCTCTCACCCGGGACTACAAAGATGGGAGCCAGGAAGGAGACCCGCTCCCGCAATTCATTCACCAGATACTGATTATAGGCCAACCCGCCGGTGAAGAAGATCATATCCACCCGGCCTTTAAGCACCGTGGCACAGGCTCCGATCTCCTTGGCTATCTGATAGCACATGGCCCGGAAGATGAGTTCAGCTTTGCTGTCTCCCTCTTCAATACGGCGGACTACTTCCTGGCCGTCATCGGTGCCCAGATAAGCCATCAGGCCACCGGTCTTGGTGAACATTTTCACCATTTCCTGATGGGTATAGCTGCCCGAGAAAGCCATTTCCAGAAGATCGCCGATAGGCAGAGCGCCGGCCCGTTGCGGCGAGAAAGGCCCCATACCCAGCACCGCATTGTTTACATCAACGATCCGGCCCTGTTCGAGGGCTGCCACACTGATACCGCCACCCATGTGGGCTGCGATCATATTCATTTCCCGGAAGTTACGTCCCTGTTCCGCAGCCAGGGTAAGTGCCACATAACGGATGTTGAGAGCGTGAAACAGAGACTTGCGTTCGATCTGGGGACAGCCCGAGACACGGGCGATCGGTGAAAATTCATCGGTGGTAACAGGATCAACGATAAAGGCAGGAATAGCCAGGGGTTCAGCAATGGCTTTGGCGATGAAGGCTCCCAGGTTGGAAGCATGAATGCGCCCCCAGAGGGAGGGATTATTAAGATCAGCCAGCATTCTGTCATTCACCCGGTAGGTACCGCTGGCTAGCGACTTAACCAGGCCTCCCCGTCCAACCACAGCCTGCAGGCTGACAGCTTCCACCTGATTTTCCTGCATGGTTGCCAGCACCAGCTGCTTCCGGAAATCATACTGTTCGATGATCCCGCCGAATTTATCCAGCTCCCTGGCTTCATGTCGCAGTACTTTGCAGAATAGTTCCTCCTGATCTTCATAAACAGCAATCTTGGTAGAAGTTGAACCGGGATTCACCGCCAAAACACGATATTTCATAAAATCCTCCGGGCAAATATACTGACCCAAATTTCCCGGCTGGCCGCACTGCCGTCAAATGATTTTTTCCCCGGTTGAAAATAGTCAATACTGTAAAATATTTGACTTATAATAATCATAATTTCAATAATACAAAACAGTTATAAATTGTTTGACAGAATACCGCCCTTTCCAATAAATGCGCTGCGGAGTTGATAAATGAATATAATCAATGGCAAGACCGGATGGATCGAAGTGATTTGCGGCAGTATGTACAGCGGCAAGACCGAAGAGCTGATCAGGCGCATCCGGCGCACCGAATATGCCCGGCAGAAGACCCAGATCTTCAAGCCTGTTCTGGATGACCGTTATGACAGCGAACATATAGTATCGCACAACCAGTTGAAAGAGCCATCTCAACAGGTCAATTCCGCTCGTGAGATCCTCCAGCTGCTGGAAGAGGATACCCAGGTTGTAGCTATTGACGAAGCCCAGTTTTTCGACATTGGCATTGTAGATGTCTGCAATCAGCTGGCAGACCGGGGACTGCGGGTAATTGTGGCCGGGTTGGACCAGGATTACCGGGGCCTGCCTTTCGGCCCGATGCCGCAACTACTGGCAGTGGCCGAATATATCGACAAACCCAAAGCCATCTGCGTAATCTGCGGGAACCTCGCCAGCCGCACCCAACGCCTCACCAGAGACAAAGATACCATCATGGTCGGTGCCGAAGATATCTACGAAGCCCGTTGCCGCGATTGCCATGAGGTACTGGATTAATGCAGATTTTCCTGGTAACCCTCATTGACATCTACATTTTCGTCCTGGTTATCCGTGCCCTGGTTTCCTGGTTCTCGCCCAGCCCTTACAACTCCTTATACCTGCTGCTGATCAATATAACAGAACCTGTATTGGGGCCTATCCGCCGTTTCCTCTTCCGCCTCTTCCCCACGGGACGTATAGACTTTTCACCTCTGGTAGCCATCCTGGTTCTGAATCTGCTCAGAAACCTGATCCTGGGAATGTAAAAATGCCGGAGAGAATAGCCAGGGCTGCCGAATATCTCAAACAATTCCTGCCGGAATCCCCCCTGTTGGGGATAATCCTGGGGACAGGATTGAACTCTATTGCCGACCTGCTGGAAGAAAAAATTATCATTCCTTATGGTGATATACCTGGAATGCCGGTCTCCACTGCACCTTCCCATGCCGGAAAACTGGTTATAGGTAAATACCACGGCAAACAAATCGTCATATTTCAGGGAAGACTCCATTACTATGAAGGCTTCGACATGTTCCAGGTAACCTTCCCCGTCCGCCTGCTGCAATTCCTGAACACTTCCTACCTGGTTGTGACCAATGCTGCCGGCAGTCTGCGGGAAGAACTGCAGCCCGGACAGATAATCCTGTTGACCGATCATATCAATTTTATGGGCACCAATCCCCTGATTGGTCCTGATATTCCCGTGTTCGGCGAAAGATTTCCCAGTCTGAATGAACCTTATGACAGCAATATGATCGGACTGGCCTGTCAAATTGCCCGGAAAGCTGGGATCCAGGTCAGAACTGGAACCTATGTGGCCGTGACCGGACCCAGCCTGGAGACCAGGGCCGAATGCCGAATGTTCCGGCAGCTCGGTGCCGATTTGGTGGGAATGTCCACCGTACCCGAAGTGATAGTGGCTGCCCAGGGTGGAATGAAAGTGCTGGGTATTTCCGTTATCACTAATATGAGTAATCTCTTTCACGGTTATGCTCACAGCCAGGAAGAGATCAGAACCAATGCCGGTAAAGCCCTGGCAAATCTCGGGCTGTTGTTGGCAGAACTCATCAAAGTTCTTGAAAGAGAGGATTGAACCATGGCTGAAAAAAGTCTGAGCCAGGAAGCGCTTGACCGCTACGAAAAAATACTGCTGGAAGAAAAAGAACAGACCCAGAAAATCATCAATGAGATAAATAACCTGCAGAAACTGGGCAATAAAGACAGCAGCGGGGATCTTTCTTCGTATTCGGTCCATCAGGCCGATATGGGAACAGATACGGATGAATCGGAAAAGCGCGTCTACATGCTGAACAAGGCAATAGAAAAACTGAAAAAACTGAACGAAGCTCTGCGGCGGGTCTATGACAGATCCTATGGCATCTGCGAGATCTGCGGTCATTATATATCGGATAATCGGCTGAGGATTGTTCCCTTCGCCCGTTTCTGTATTGAATGCAAATCTAAGGAAGAAATGAAGAACAGAAGAAAATAGTGAGATCTTATACCTATTTCGGCCTTACGGCCATCGTTCTGGTGCTCGACCAGCTATCTAAAGCCGTTATCAGAAATCTGCTGACTCCCGGAGAGATTATCCGTATCACCGAGAAATTCCTCTGGATTACCCATACAACCAATAGTGGCGCCGCTTTCAGCCTTTCTCTCGGCTCTGAACTGTACAACCGCCTGTTCTTCTCTTTCATCGCCCTCATCGCCTCCCTGGTTTTTGCCCTGCTGGTATTGAAATCCAGGCAGAAGATCGAGAAAATAGTCTTCGCTCTTATCCTGGGCGGAACTCTGGGAAATCTGATTGACAGAATTTTTCAGGGCGAGGTTACTGATTTTATCTGGTGCGATTTTCCCGATTTCATCATGACACGCTGGCCGGTATTCAATCTGGCAGACAGCTCCATCGTGGTGGCTATCGGGATCATGATCGTCCATGTTTTATTTTTTGCCAAGAAACAAGGAGCTGATTAATGAAAGTCAAGATCTGCAGCTTTATCCTGTTCTCACTTATTCTGGCCGGCCTGTCAGCCGTGGATGTGACCATCTACGAGATCCAGTTCACCACTTCTCCCAGTGGAGATTCCCCCTACGCCGGGCAGGTGGTAACTACCACAGGTATTGTTACCGGTACCGGTTTTGCCGGATACAGCGATAACTTTTTCATCTCGGAACCCACTGGCGGTGCCTGGAAAGGTGTTTATATTTATGATGCCGATCAGAACGTTGATCTGGGTGATGAGATTGAGATCACCGGCACTGTTTCGGAGTATTTCGGCTTGACCGAGATCGGTTCGGGAAC
>JAFGEH010000209.1 GCA_016931665.1 Candidatus Cloacimonadota bacterium
CCAACCTGCCACTGTTTCCTTCTGATCGACCGGGAGAATTTCGAGAAGGTCAAGAACTGGGATACCTGCCAGTATCCGGCCTTCGGAAGAGTAGCTGCCGGAGAGGATCCGCTGCATAAATTATTCAAACGGCTGCGAAACCGCTATCTCTGCAAATTCGTTCATAAACCCGCCATGTTCGGCGAACTGGCCTGCACCGGGTGCGGACGCTGTATTGATGCCTGTATCGCCGGGATTAATAAAAACGAAGTATTGATCGATGTCTGCTCCTCAAGGAAAGGGATAAGTTCATGACAGATAAGAATATTTATAAACCCCTGAAATTCAGACTGGATAGGGTGGTTACCGAATCGCCCCTGATCAAGACCTTTTTTATGACCCCCGAACGGGATTTCGAGTTTAAAGCCGGTCAATTCGTGGAAATAACCCTGGATGGCCTGGGTGAAGCCCCGTACACCCCTTCCTCCTCTGCCTGGGTCAAGGACAAAATGGAAGTTACCATCATGAAAGCTGGTTATATAACCGGAAAAATGCATGAATTGCGGGGAGGGGAAACTCTGGGGATCCGCGGGCCTTTCGGGAAAGGATATCCCATAGAAAAGTTCTACGGCAAAGAAGTGATCATCCTCGGTGGTGGTGTGGGAATAGCTCCCTTGCGCTGCCTGCTGCTGACCATGCTGGAAGAAGCTGAAAAGTTTAAAAGGATCATTATCTGTCTCGGCGCTAAAACTCCTGATGATTTCATTTATAAAGAATGGTATAGCCAACTGGCCCGGATCAGGAATGTGGAATTACTGCGCAGCGTGGATAAAGCCGATGCTTCCTGGCAGGAAACCGAAGGTGTTGTCACTGTTTTGCTGGATAAGCTTGAAGTTGATTTCAGTAAGGCTCTGGCTGTGGTCTGCGGTCCTCCCATCATGATGAAATTCGGTACCCTGACCCTGCTGAAAAAAGGATGCACCGAACAGAACATCTACCTTTCCATGGAAAAGAACATGTCCTGTGGCCTGGGAAAATGCGGACACTGTGCCCTGGGTGATTATTTTGTCTGCAAGGATGGACCAGTTTTCACATACGATCAGATCAAGGATTACCCTGATATCTGGATTTAATAACCTGAAAGAGAAGGATTATGAGTAGGAAGATACTGCTGGATTTGGAGAAGTTCCGGGTGGGGAAGGGTGGAAGGTATTATTTTGGTGAATGCGTGTATAACTTTCATCCGGACAATATCGGGATGCGTACACTGGTCGAGCAGGCGATGATGATGTTTGCCTGCCGAAAGTGTGAAGATGCTCCCTGCATCGAAGTTTGCCCGGAGGATGCCCTGGAGAAGAATGAGAACGGAGTGGTAGTACGGGCTGCCAATCTCTGTGTGGGCTGCCAGTCCTGTGTGGCTGTTTGTCCTTTCGGAACGATCATGAATGAGGTATTCACGGCCAAAAAATCGATATGCGATTACTGTGGCCTGAATGACAAAACCCGCACCCTGAAATGTCTGGAAACAGCACCTCCGGGAGCTATAACCCTGGTGGATATGGAAGCTGATGAGGCTGAACATATCTTTGCCTTAAATGACAAGGTACTGGTGAAGGAATTCATCTGGGAAAATTTGATCAATAATGAATAAAGGTAGAAAATGGTAAAAGAACTATTCTATTTTCTGGTGTTTCCCGGCCTGTTATTCTCAGCAGTGATCGGCGGATTTCTTTCCTGGTTCGACCGGAAGATCACGGCCCGGGTACAATTCCGCCAGGGTCCTCCCCTGCTGCAGCCTCTTTACGATTTCCTTAAACTATTGCTGGTAAAAGAGACTATTCTACCTAAAAGAGGCTCTCAGCTGACTTTTCTGCTGGCTCCCGTTTTTGCCCTGTTCGGAGCGACCATGGCAGCAGTGTTCATTTTGTTGCCAGCTTTCGGGATTGCAACCGGTTTTGCCGGGGATATCATCGTTGTGATCTATCTGCTGAATATACCATCAGTATCCTATATACTGGGCGCCCTGGCCGCCGGCAACCCCCTGGCCAATGTTGGAGCTTCCCGCGAAATGAAGCTGATTCTGAGCTACGAAGCCCCTTTCCTGCTGGTTCTGCTGATGGTCGTGATCAAAGCAGGCATGGTTATCAGTTTCAGTGAGATCGTCGCCTATCAGCAGGCAAACGGCGCTTTTATCGGCAGTGTTTCGGGTGTGATCGGGTTTATTGTTCTGATGATGTGTATCCAGGCCAAACTGGCGCTGGTACCATTTGATATGCCGGAAGGAGAAGGCGAAATATCGGACGGCATTACCATCGAATATTCCGGCACTCCCTATTCTCTTATCTTTCTTGCCAAATACATAATGCTCTTTGTTCTACCAGCTCTGGTCGTATCCCTTCTGATGTCCGGCCTGCCTCTGCAGGGCTGGCATATCCTCTGGTCAGTTTTGAAAATATTGCTGATCGTTCTCTTGATAACCCTGGTTCGCAATACCAATCCCCGGGTCAAGATCAGGCAGGCTATGAGATTTTTCTGGGTATGGATGAATCTGCTGGCCCTGATTGCGGTCATCCTGGCAATTTTTGGATTATAAGGAGATAACCTTGGGTCTGAAAGAAAAGGTATTTAAAAAATCCCTCTGGCTGTTCCATTTAAGCGCCGGCTCCTGTAACAACTGTGATATTGAAATTCTGGATTGTCTTACTCCCCGCTTTGATGTGGAAAGGTTCGGGATGAAGCTGGTAGGCAGCGTGCGGCATGCCGATGTGATCCTGGTTACCGGGATTGTTACCAAGAAAACTAAGAAACGGGTATTAGAGATCTACAAGCAGGCTCCCAAACCGGTTCTGGTTGTGGCTTTTGGTTCCTGCTCCTGTACAGGCGGGATTTTTGCTGAAGGCTATAATTTTGAAGGTCCCCTGGATAAGGTTATTCCGGTGGATGCCTATATTCCCGGCTGTCCGCCCAAACCGGAAGCTATTCTGGCCGGAATTGTCAAACTTCTGAATAAATAACAAGGAAGCCAATGATTATGAATATTGAAGATCTTATCAGGATTATAAAAGAGAAGTTTCCCAAACAGATATCAGGAACCGAAATAATCAATCCGCAAAGACTGCTGCTGGGAATCGATAAAAAGGACCTGTTCAAAATAAGCGGGTTCCTCTTCCATGATCTGGATTGCCGCTATATCATAGTATCAGCCATGGATGCCAAAGAGGGTTTCGAACTGGTTTATCATTTCAGTCATGATAAATCGGGTATAATAATCAACCTCGACGTGGTAATTCCCCACAAACAACCGGAAATCGAATCGCTGGTCTCCCTGATTCCCGGCATCGAATGGATTGAACGCGAAATTCATGATTTCCTGGGCATTGATTTCCCCAATCATCCCAATCTGCAGAGACTCTTTCTGGCGGAAAGCTGGGAAGAGGGAAATTATCCCTACAGAAGAAAAGCGGAATAGGAACAGAATATGAGTCAAAGCAAACAAGCTTTCATACCCATCGGTCCTTATCATCCCCTGCTGGAAGAACCCGAATATTTCAAACTCTATTGTGATGGCGAGATCGTGCGGGAAGTGGTCTGGGAAACCGGATACAATCACCGTGGCATCGAAAAGATCTGTGAATCCAAAACCTTCGAACAGGTTTTTTATGTCGTGGAAAGGATCTGCGGCATCTGTTCCACTTCACACCCCTTTGCCTATGCCAATGCCGTGGAAAGCATTCCCGGGATAGAGGTGCCGGTACGGGCCAAATTCATCCGCTCCATTGTGGGAGAGCTGGAAAGAATTCACAGTCATCTGCTCTGGGTAGGTCTGGCCGGACATTTCCTGGGTTACAATACCGTTTTCATGTGGGCTTGGAAATACCGTGAACCGATCCTGGACATGTTTGAGATCATCACCGGGAACAGGAACAGCTATGCCATGTTCACCATCGGCGGGGTCAGGCGTGATATCAATGAAGCTCAGTGCCAGCAACTGGAAAAGATTCTGGATCAGCTTAAACCCAAGATGGATATGCTGATTGGTGCGGTTATGGATGATCCGGTTATTCACGCCCGTTTAAAAGGTGTAGGTATCCTAACCGCTCAGGATATCAAGGATTATGGTGCAGTAGGCCCCACGGCCAGAGCTTCGGGAGTCCGGATAGATGTCCGGCGTGATGATCCCTACGCGGCGTACGATATGATTGACTGGAAGGTGATCACGGCCGAGGCGGGTGATGTCTTTGCCAAAGCAGAAGTGAGACTGCTGGAAATTCTGGAGAGTATTAAAATTATCCGGCAATGCCTGCAGAGACTCCGTAAGGAGAACGGCGGTGACATAAGAATAAAAGTTAAGGAAATACCTCCCGGAGTGGGAATTGGACATGCGGAAGCACCCCGCGGGGAAGTCTTTCATTATGTTAAATCCGATGGAGCAAATCGGCCGGTCCGTCATAAAGTACGTGCCCCCAGTTACACCAATATCCCCACTTTCCGCAAATCCTGCGTAGGGCAGACCATATCCGATGCGGCTATTGCCCTGGCTGCTGTGGATCCCTGCTACTGCTGCACGGAAAGAATGGCCCAGGTGTTCGATTACAGCAACGGTAAACCACTGTTTGGCGGTAAGGAATTGATCAGATTGTCCCAGAAAAAAACCCTGGATATTCAGGGGAAAAGATAGAAGGTTTGTAATATGACCGATATTCAGTTGTTATTATTTTTACCTTTGACTGCAGGAGTACTGCTCTTCCTGATTCCGGAAGCCGCGAGGACCATTAAGGGGATTATTGCTCTGCTGGTTTCGGCAGTTGTTCTTTATACTTCTTATAATGTCTTCCTGGAACCTTCGGGTCTGCGTTTCTATTCCTGCCGACTGCTGCCCGGACTGGAAGAATACCTTATTCTTCATCTGGATAATCTGAGCAGGATGGTTATACTCTTCATTGGAGTCTTCAGTGTTCTGCTGGCAGTATATTCCCTAGCTTACATGACGCGGGATAAGCAGCTAAAGAATTATTACAATTATTTTCTGATCACTCTGGGAGCAGCAGCGGGAGCCGTTCTGGCTAATAATTTTGTCACCTTTACTACTTTCTGGGGGATTCTGGGCATTACGCTGTATAAATTGATCAACGGGAAGGACGAAGCAAGTTCAGCTGCTGCCAAGAAGAGCCTGATCATGATCGGCGCTTCGGATTCCATCCTGATCCTGGGTATCGGGATTCTCTGGAAATTATCCGGCACGTTGCAGATGTCCGAGATAAGTGTACCCAGCTCAGGCTGGCTGGGAATTGTCGGATTTCTCTGCCTGGTAATTGCCAGCCTGACCAAGGCGGGAGCTTTTCCGGTCCATACCTGGCTGCCGGATTACGTGGCGAATGC
>JAFGEH010000026.1 GCA_016931665.1 Candidatus Cloacimonadota bacterium
CAGGTGGATATTGACCGCATTTTAATCGAACTGGATGGTACAAAGAACAAACAAAAATTTGGAGCTAACGCCATTCTGGGAATCTCACTGGCCTGTGCCCGGGCTGCTGCCGATGAACAGGAATTACCCCTTTACCGCTATCTGGGGGGCACCAATGCCAGGCTCCTGCCCGTTCCCATGTCGAATATCCTGAACGGAGGCAAGCATGCAGATAACAATGTGGATTTACAGGAATTCATGGTTATGCCCCTGGGAGCCCGGAGCTTCCGGCAGGCCCTGCAGATGAATGCGGAGATCTTTCATGCCCTGAAAAGCCACCTGAAAAAGAATGGATATAGAACCGCTGTGGGAGATGAAGGAGGTTTCGCACCCGATCTGAAATCCAACGAAGAAGCACTGCAGGTAATTATGAAAGCCATTGATATAGCAGGCTATAAAGCGGGAGAAGATGTCTTTATCGCATTGGATCCGGCGTCTTCGGAATTCTATCATGATGGAAAATATGTTCTCAGGGCTGAAAAAGCTTCTCTTTCTTCTGCTGAGATGGTTTCCTTCTATGAGAATCTTGTTGCTAAATACCCTATTATTTCCATCGAGGACGGTTTAGCTGAAGATGATTGGGCAGGATGGCAGCTGATGAACCAGAAAATGGGAGGGAAGATCCAGATTGTCGGTGATGATATTTTTGTTACCAATGTGGAAAGGCTGCAACGGGGGATCAGGGAGAAATCTGCTAATTCCATCCTGATAAAACTCAATCAGATAGGCACTTTATCCGAAACCCTTGATACAATAGAGATGGCCAGAACCGCTGGCTTCACAACTGTTATCTCTCACAGAAGCGGTGAGACCTGCGATACATTCATTTCCGATCTGGCGGTAGCCGTTAATGCGGGACAGATAAAAACAGGCTCTCTCTGCCGTAGTGAAAGGATTGCCAAATATAATCAGCTGTTAAGAATTGAAGAGGAGCTGGGTGATTCTGCCCGATTCATCGGAGAAGAAATATTCTATAATTTAAAATAAAAAACTGAATGGAAAAGATTTCGATACGAAGATAACAATTGGGGAGATCTTAATCCACAAGTAGTCGCATAATAAAGAAACTCAGATTCAACCAGAAAAGCTGGGGGTTATTTCAGATTTGAAGTTGAAGAGAGGTGAAGCATGAGAATAGTAATATTTTCCCTGATAGCGGTTATCGTGCTGGGTTGCAGTACTGAAGGTGAAATCAGGGTGATCAATTATAGTGAACATCCGGTATATTTCAATATTCAGAATCATGATTATGTCTTGCCTGGGGTTTCCGGGAATTCAGTAGAGGGTACGGCTAAAACGATTTCAGTTGATACGGGTAGCGGTTTTTTCTTCCTGGGCGGCGAGAGTAAAAGTGTTGAGTTACATCTGGAGGGAGAGACAGCCCTGTTAAGAATTATGAATGCGGAAGGGCAATGGGAATATTTCGTTAATACCATTCAACTGGTTGAACCCAGACAAACTACAAAAGTCCGGGTTTATCCGACCCATGCGGGAATAATCGTGGTTAACATGTGTGAAACAGGCACGATCAGTGAAGTCGCTGCTTCTAAAAATAACAGTAATTTTATTCCTGTAATCGATTATGATATCCCTCCGGGAGATTCCGCCTGGAGCAGACTGCAAGCTTCCACTCCTGAACAAATTGTTGTTTATGTTATCAGAATTGTAATGGATAATTACGAAGTATATGAATTCTATCCGGAAGAATTATTCAAAGATCAGCAGTATCGCCTTCCAGTGTATTTCTAATAAAAAAACGGCCGGATTCGGAAAGAATCCGGCAGCCCGCTATAATTCCCTAAAGCCCTATTCTTCAATAACTTCTACATTAGCCCGCGGAATAATGACTTTCTCGCCATTTTCCAGCTCAGCTTCCAGAACGCGGACAAGGGTTTCACTTTCAACCGGAACAAGCTTCTCAGGCAATCCGGTAACTTTACCTATTATTCCGAAATTTGGCTGGCGGATCACCCGGATTGTTGTCCCAATCTCCAGTAACGACATCTTTGATTCCGCTACGGTAAGATCTTCTTTTTTAAATTCCAGCGGAATGATGATCTCGGGGCGCATAACCCCGGCTCTGATCTGCGTTTTACCATGTACAGAAGTGCGATGTCCATTGAACCTTTTTAATAAAGCATAAGTTTTTTCAGCCATTTTGATTTCGCCAAAACCTTCTGTAACAATAATGGTGATGCCAATATCTTCGTGTCCGGTTATGGCAACGCCAATATTGTAACCCAGGAGTACTTTCAGATCATGATCATCAATGCCTCCGGAAATAATGGCCGCAACGCCTGACTGAATTGCTTTTTTGATAACATCATAAGTAACAAGTGAACCCAGAACAATTACTTTCCCACGGCAGGATTCATTAATTTTCTGGGTTGTGACTATCTCATCCGGTGCTTCTGCGATCATCATTATCTCACCAGTGGTTTCTCCGCCAACTCCGAAAATACCCTGGATATAAGCGGATTTGTTTTCAATTATAACTCCTTCATTCTCAATAATATCTACCACTAATCCGTCCATAAAAGCCTTGATCTGGACTGGGATCCTGGGTTCCCGCAATAACATCTGCCCAGTAATAGAGGATATATTTTCAACTTCACCTTCGATCGGGGACTTGACCACGGTTTTAAACATACCAAGGAATCCTCTGGTTTCCGCCATAGTCTGCCCTTTCTTTAGTATATCGCCTTCTTTGACCCGCAAATAGTCCTTCAGAATATTGGCAGTTACACCTAATTTATTGGCAAGATTAAAAGGGACAACTTTACCGGGAAGAAGAGTTTCTGCCACCAGATCTTCGGCCTTAACCTGATCACCTTTCTTCACTAGAACGTCACCTTTCAAAGGCAGAATTCTATCTTTTCTCAGTACAATGCTACCTGTAATGGTTAAACCCGGGGAATATGCTTGTGCCATGATTGCCTCCTATTCCAGTATAGATTCGGGGTATGCCTGTAATTCCCGCATCCATTTTTTTAATAATGGGATTCTCTCCTGGGCAGAAGACGGAAGAGAGAAGGGCTGCCTTCCCCTGGTATCCAGGATTAAGCCAACAACACCGCCATGCAGATCGGTTATTATCTCCTGATTCTTACCTTCGCCCAAGTCCAGACCGCGTCCTGGTTTTAAGGTTGCCCGGGCGGTTTCGCCCACTCCCAGCGGGATCAGTTTTAATTCTCCAAAAAGTAATTCTTCTTCATATGTTTCGCCATCAGGTAATTCAATTTTGGCTGTCAGGGCTGTTTTCCCGGGTTTTATCTTACCGACGGGAGCTACACAGGTGCCGAGGTAGATCAGGCAGTCTTTCTCAAAAACTTCGGTGGCAGCTTGCTCGCTGATTTCAGCCAGTACTCCTAATTGGGGCATCATGAAAATGCTATCCACTGCCAGGCGGGTAATGCCTTCGGGCAGGAAAGCATCAATCAGCATCATGGCGGATTGATTACGACGAGGAGCATGGGATAGGACACCTCCGCTTCCAACCAGCAGGTCAAGTGACATCATGTTAACGATAGTTTCACCGGAAACTGATTGTGAAAAGGCATCAGCAATTTCTCTCTTTCTTTGACTACCCTTCAGGCTAGCTGCAAATTCAATATGCTGAATAAAGGCATATTTGAGAGCTTCCTTGGCAATTGCCTGTTCGAGAACCAGCTCTTCCAGCTGCTGGGGTATAGTTGTAGGACGAATCATTTTGTTCTTAATCATGTTGCGAAGGTTAGACTCATCTATCTTAAAAGGAACCCAGCGGATAATATTTTCCAGACCTGCTGTAGCCAGAACATTGGAAATGCTGTAACTCATCCCGAGATTAGCACTAACTGTTCTGTTAAAGATGAAATCTTTGGTGAATACCGAAAAAATATCGGTAGTCGCTCCGCCGATATCAACTCCCAGTACTTCAATATCATTACGCCGGGCAATTGTCTGCATGATATTACCAACTGCTGCCGGAGTGGGCATTATGGGTATGTTCTGCATCTTGCCATTGATCGGACCAACGGTCCAGGACATTAAATCATTATATCCGGGTGCCTGGGCCATCACATGCTCCATGAACAAATCATGGATCTTATCCCGGGCTGGTCCCAGATTCTCTTCTTCCAGAGTTGGTCTCAGGTTTTCGGTGATGATCAGATCGACTTTTTCGGCCAAAGTTTCCTTGATGACATCCACAGCTTTATTATTGCCGGCATAAATGATGGGCAATTTATAGCTGGAACCCAATCTTGGTTTGGGATCAGCTGCTGCAACCAGTTCAGCCATTTCAACTACATGTTTGGTTGTTCCTCCGTCAACTCCCCCAGCCATGAGGATCATATCCGGCCTCAGCTGGCGAATGCGTTCGATCTTCTCATAATTGGCTCGTTTGTCGTTGCTGGCAATCAGGTCCATGACAATTGCACCTGCTCCCAGAGCTGCTCTTTCGGCACTTTCCCCAGTCATCTTGGCAACTACCCCAGTTACCATCATCTGTAGACCACCACCAGCGCTGCTGGTGGAAACATAGGCATTAACGCCATTATCATCCGAAGTGATATTGATCTTGCCATCCTTAAGCAATTTGATGGATGGATCATTATATTTAAGATGAACGAGCTCCTCAAGCTCGGTAACGGCGTTAATAACACCTTTGGTTACATCGTTGAGTGGTTTCTCCACAGTAGTTGGAGCTTCCCCCCGAACAGTCTGCCGGTATTCTCCATCAATATATTCTATGAGAATTGACTTGGTGGTGGTACTTCCACAGTCGGTTGCAACAATTCTCCTCAAAGTCTGAGCATCGCTCATAACTTCCTCCGTTTATATGTTTTTCAAGAATTTTTATCGGGGAACGATTTCCGGGATTTAAACCATTGCTTAAATCTTTTCCATCTGCGTTTTTTTCGTATCTTCATCTGCTGCCTTTCTTCCCGGTGTGTTTCTTCATCCAGCTCATCTATTCTTTTCAGCAGGAGTTTGATATATTCTTCCTTTTCCAGTAAGGCAGCAAATTCCTGGTATTCCTTTGCCTTAAATATCACTTCAGCGAAAGGAGCCAGAAAATAAAGGATCTGGCTGCCAATGCCATGCAGAGGCCGCAAAGATTCAATAGTCATCAAAGCTGCCGGTGCCATTCTTTTTCGAACAATATAACGCGAGATCTTTTCTATGACCTCGGCTGCCCGTTCCGAAGAGATTTCAACTATCATATCCATAATTTTTTTTACATTCTTTTTTGAGTTAGTTAAAATTATCTAAGCACGTGCTATTGTCAAGACATAGATTCGATTGATGCCGTTGTCTTTTAAAAGGTTACTGATAGAATTTACAGTTGCCCCCGTTGTGAAAACATCATCAATTAAGAGAATATTTTTCTGTTCAAGAGAGTATTTCGGGTTGAGAGAAAAGGCATTACGAACATTCTGCTGTCTCTCACTGCGGTTCAGCCTGGTTTGGGTACCGGTAAATCTCGTTCGTTTTATCAGATCTTTTATAACAGGCCTGGGGAGCCACCGGGCTACTTCACATGCTAGTAAGAGAGATTGGTTATAACCGCGGGCTCTCTGCTTCACTTTATGCAGGGGAACGGGTGTGATAATATCGACATCTTCAAAAGGTTCAATTTCGTTCAGATAGTTTCCAATAAATTTCGATAGGTACCTGGCACATCCGGTAAAATCGTTGTATTTGAGATTATGCAGCAGATTTTGGACAACCATGCTATAAGGAAACAGAGAACGGGCACCATCAAAATAAAAGCGTCCAGTTGAACAGAGCTGACAGGAATTCCCGGAATCTGGAGAACCACAGACCGGGCAGAAATCTTTGATAAAATTCAATTGGGCTCGGCAGGCAGAGCACAGCAATTTATCTCCCCCGATTAACGGGGTATTACAATTTATACAGAGTGGAGGAAAGATCAGGTTAATCAAAGCAGGAAGGAAATTCTTCATTGATTTCCAGGTGGTTGCAACAAACCGGAAACCGGTCCGGAAATTATATATATTATAATCAGTACAAAAAATACCCAGGAAGTCTTCCAGATGGCTGCAACCATAATTATTATCAGAACTCCCACGAGCAGAAGATTCAATGGATATGGAAATTTTCTTATTTCCAGAGGAAGGTAGATGATTTTACTGATCATCAGAAGAGATACCATCAACATGGAAAAAGCAGTAAAAAGTGGGGAGACGGGGAATGAGGATGATTGAATTAATATGAAAGAGGCAACCCAGCCTGCAGCAGCCGGGATCGGTAAACCGATAAAAGGCTTTTTTTCTGAGAGAGATGCTGTTTTTATTGTAAATCTAATCAGACGAAATCCTCCACAGAGAATATAAAAACCAGTTAATATCAAGCCAGTTATCTGTAACTTATTTAACTGATAAAAGTAAACCAGGATTCCCGGTAAAACACCGAAAACCAGAAAATCGGAAATCGTATCAAACCAACAGCCAAAACGGGAAGAAGCGTGGAGCCACCTGGCAATTTTTCCGTCCAGGCCATCCATAAGAATGGATGCTGCCAGTAACCAGGCAGTTATGGAATACTCATTCATTCTAAGATAATGCAAACCGATTAATCCCAAAACCAGGCTTCCGGCCGTAAACAGATTGGGAATTATATATCTGATGCTGTTTCTCATAGGGCTGATAAATATTTATTAAACATTAACTCTCATTCTCAGCCAGGATGCTTTCACCCGCTGTCAGTACAGAACCGTGAGTAACTTTCACATTATAATCTGCGGGGAATTGGCAGAGGCAGGTTATCCTGCCGGGAGCAATCCCGATCAAGTTGCCGGCTTTACCATTTTCATGCTCGAAGATTATCGGTTTACCTGAACAGAATTCGATTTGGACTCTCGGATCAGCAGAAGCGATGCGAATATCAGCAGCGCGGAAAATACTTTTAGAGATGATCACATGAAGATTGCCGATTTCAGTTACTCTGCCACTGACCGGCGCCAGGATTTTGCCAGCAGCTTCAGGAGGCACAGTTTTTCTGATGCGGAAGCGGATGACTACCAGAAAATATAGAATCAATCCTGCCAGAGACACATATCTGGCCGGGCGAAAGCTGATGACTGCATCCAGGATAAAGCAGGCGATTATTATCAGTAAAGGAAGTATGGAGGCCTTTAGTTTAAGGCGATGAATCCTGATCAGGGTATCCCAGGGATTATATTCTTCTATGAGCATATTTTAAATACCGGTCCTTTCGAAAATAAAATCCACATTTTCCAGATAACGTTCA
Source organism: Candidatus Cloacimonadota bacterium (assembly GCA_016931665.1). Taxonomy (GTDB): domain Bacteria; phylum Cloacimonadota; class Cloacimonadia; order Cloacimonadales; family TCS61; genus JAFGEH01. The sequence continues at coordinate 7,297 of JAFGEH010000026.1, forward strand.
TAGGAAAAAAGGGATTCGAGTTCAGAAGGAGAAAAATGAGCCATGATTCCGCCATCGGCCAGCAACAACTCTCTGAACTCCTGATGAGTCTGCCAGCATTCCATAGCTGTTTTCTGAACCAGCTGGTAAGCTGTATCACGGGCTACACCTTTCTTGGTAAGTTCCAGCAAAATAGCCTGAGAAAAAACCAGTCCATTGGTTAATTTAAGATTTTTGATCATATTTTCCGGATATACCAGCAGATTTTCCAGCAAGCGAATAGTCTGATTCAACATATAATTGAGCAAGATAGTAGAATCTGGCAAGATTACCCTTTCCACAGAAGAATGGCTGATATCCCTCTCATGCCAGAGAGCATTATTCTCCAGGGCTGAAGAGGCATATGACCTTATCAACCTGGCCAAACCGCAGAGTTGTTCAGAAACAACAGGATTACGCTTGTGGGGCATGGCGGAAGAACCTTTCTGACCACTGCTGAAATTTTCTTCTACTTCCAGAACTTCCGTTCTCTGCAAATGCCTGATTTCCAGAGCAATTTTTTCAATTGTGGA
>JAFGEH010000027.1 GCA_016931665.1 Candidatus Cloacimonadota bacterium
TATCATTACAGGGTTTCTGTATTTATCGGCCAGGTTGAAAGCCAGATAGGCCAGATCGGCGAATTCCTGCACCGAACTGGGAGCCAGAACGATCAATCGGTAGTCGCCATGGCCGCCGCCTTTGGTAGCCTGAAAATAGTCCCCCTGGGCAGGTTGAATATCACCCAGTCCCGGGCCGCCCCTCTGCACATTCACCACTACAGCGGGCAGATTGGCTCCGGCGATATAGGACAACCCTTCCATCTTGAGAGATATTCCCGGTGATGAAGAAGATGTCATAACTCTTTTGCCGGCCCCTGCTGCTCCGTAAACCATATTAATGGCAGCAATTTCACTTTCCGCCTGGATGAAAGTACCATCCACACGTGGCATCATGCGCGCCATGTATTCTATTAACTCGCTTTGAGGGGTGATGGGATAAGCAAAGTACAACCGGCAACCAGCCCTGATAGCAGCTTCGGCAACAGCTTCATTTCCTTTCATCAAAATTTTCTCGCCCATTTTCCCCTCCCCTATTTCTCTACAGTAATAGCTACATCCGGGCAGGTAGTGTAGCATAACTTACAGGCAATGCAGGAATCCTGATCGAAGCATTCTGCATAATGATAACCTTTGGCATTGATATTCTCGGAGAAACGGATAATTTTCTTGGGGCAGGCAACAATGCAGAGTCCGCAGCCCTTACAGTAATCCGGGTCGACTGTCATCCTTGGCATAGGAATCTCCTTTTATATAATCAATTAATATTGATTAAAACTTCTGGTAACAGGTAAATTGTCAACCTTTAGTTCCTTTCTTCTCCGGATTATGGGTTATCACTTATTCGACATGAGCTGCTTAACATTTTAACTACTGATATTAAGGTATATGGATATTATTTCGGGGAAAAATTAATGAATTCTGTTCAGTAATAAGCGGATGAATTGATCATCTCTGATCAGGCCGAATCTACCATGGCGCACGCTTTCTTCCTGATAGACCTCTACCTGGTCGGGTAGTGATAAGGGATTACAGATCAGGAAGGGAACGGGATCGTGAGTATGGGTACGTACTTCACAAGGTGTGGCATGATCGGGGAGAATGGCAACTGTGAGATTCTGGGAAGATTCTTCATAAGCTTCCAGAATTCGTTTCACTACCCTTTGATCCAGCAGTTCCAGGGCTTTAATCTTAAGATCGACTTCACCGGCATGTCCAGCTTCATCGGTTGCCTCAACATGCAGATAGATCAGGTCATGATCCTGCAGTGCCTGCACGGCAGCTTCGGCTTTGCCTTCGTAGTTGGTATCGATAAGCCCGGTGGCGCCGGCCACGGGAATAACATCCATACCGGCCAGCAGACCCAGACCTTTAATAATATCGACCGCCGAGATCACGGCACCTCTGATACCGAATTTATCCTGAAAGGTGGGCATTTGCGGTTTGTACCCGGCAGACCAGGGCCAGATCGAATTAGCCGGATCTCTGCCAGCCAGCATTCTGCTCCTGTTCACCGGATGATCCGGTAAAAGCCGTTGAGATGCCAGGATAAGTTCATTCAGCTTGTTGGCAGTGGCTTCCCCCCGGGCACTGGTGGCCTGCGCCAGGTAACTGGCAAAGGGTTTACCCGGAACATCATGAGGTGGAGTTAGTTTCAGATCGTTCATACCGTTTTTAACGACCAGGACATGCCGGAAACTGAAGCCGGGATAGAAACGAACCTGTTCATCGGCCAGGCGCGTGTTGAGAAAATCTATCAGCTGATGAGCCTCTTCTGTGCCGATATGGCCGGCGGAATGATTCCGGATCAAGCCGGATTCGATACAGATCAGGTTGCAGCGCATTACCAGATCATCACCGGTGATAGGGATGTTCAGGCTGGCAGCTTCCAGAACACCTCTGCCCTGATAGACCTGGTGGACATCGTAACCCAGCACGGCCAGGTTGGCTACTTCGCTGCCCGGCGGCATGTCCAGCGGAACAGTTTGATACAGTCCGCAGCTTCCCAGCCTGCAGAAAGTGTGAATATTGGGTATGTTCGCCACCATCAGGGGAGTTTTGTTCTGTAGCGAAGCCAGAGGACGGTCTGCCATGCCATCTCCCAGAATTATGATATATTTCATGCTTCCCCTTTGCTTATTTCTGATAATTTTTTATGAGGTAGTTCCTAAATGCTTCATATTCATTGGGTAATTCATCGAATTGCTCCGGCCGGGCTTCCAGTCCCTGCAGACTGGGAGGCAGGGGTGGATCGAATCCCAGGATCTCACGAATCTGTTCCGGGAATTTGGCCGGATGAGCTGTTTCCAGAGATACCAGCAGGCGTTCCTCATCATCCAGCTCCGGATTATCCTGCAGGAATTGCTGCAATCCGGCCCAACCCACGGCGCCATGCGGTTCCAGCAGCAGATTGTAACGCTCATAGGCATTAAAGATTGTTTCTCTGGTCTGTTTATCGTTGATGCTGACAGCGTAGATCTCCCGTCTGATCCTGGCCATATCCGGTAGCCGGCTGATATGTCCCGTTTCATCCATACTGCCTCGATAGAGTGCTACCATCCTGGCCAGATTGCTGGGATGACCGACATTCATGGCACTTGATATACAATTCAGGGAAGGCACGATCTTTTGATATTTACCGGTTTTGACAAACAGGGGAAATTCGTTATTGGCATTAGTGGCGATGATGAATCTGCTTACGGGCAGTCCCATCCTGAGGGCCAGCATCCCGCCCATCATATCGCCGAAATTGCCGGAAGGTACTGAAAAAATGATCTCATCGTCCGGATTCCCGCTTCTCAGTTTGATAAAGGCATAAAAATAATAGATGATCTGGGGAATCAGGCGTCCGATATTGATGGAATTGGCTGATGATAGAGGCAGATTCTTCAGATCGGGATCAGCGAACGCCTGTTTAACCAGGGTCTGACAATCGTCGAATTTAGCCTGCAACCCGATAATCTGAATATTCCGGCCCAGAGTGGTCATCTGCTTGCGCTGCCGGGGAGTGACTTCCTTTTCCGGAAAGAGGACCACCACTTTGATATTATCCAGCCCATAGAAGGCATTGGCAATCGCGCTGCCCGTATCTCCCGAAGTGGCGGTTAATATGAGCAGTTCACTGTGATCCTGATTCAGGTAATACTGCATGAGGCGTCCCATCATACGGGCGGCAAAATCCTTGAAGGAGGCGGTAGGACCCTGATCCAGGCGCATTACATATTTTCGATCGTATATTTTTTCCAGCGGTACCTGATAATCATAGGCGGATTTCACGATGTTGAGCAGGTCTGAGTCAGGTAACTGGCCCTGCAGGAATTTCCGGCTGATAGCGTAGGCGATCTGGTAATAATCCATTCCGGTCAAAGCCATGATCTCTTCCCGGGAAATAGTGGGAATATTTTCGGGCAGATAGAGTCCTTTATCGGGTGCCTGGCCCTGCAGGAGTGCTTGCCGGAAGGAAACGGCCGGTGATCTGAGATTGGTGGAGTAGTAGGGTATATAGCTGTTCATATATTTCTACTCCTTATCTTTGACCTGATAGCGGTTGGGGTCAGCGAAAAAATCAATGACATAAACTTTGGTCAGGAATTCGGCGGAATGTTTAATACCTTCCGGAATAAAATATCTGTCTCCCCGCCGATATATTCTGGTCTCACCGGCAATGGAGAGTTTCATTTCCCCTTCCAGTACAATGCCCCACTGGGCAGTGTGAGAATGTTCGGGCATGCGTCCAATCGGCTCAATCTCGAAGAGGACCAGCTGGCTGTTTAACCCCTGCAGCAGCCAGCCCCGCAAGCCGGGCAGGCCAATCTCTATCTCCGGCAGGCTGGTGATCATTTCTGGATAGATATTACTCATAACAACTCCTATAATAAACTTTTAACGAAACCTCCGTCAACGGGCAGCGAGACGCCATTGATATAACCAGCGCCTTCCGAGGACAGGAAAGCCACAACCTGGGCTAATTCCCCGGGCGTACCCAGTCTGCCCGCTGGAATATCCTGGGCAAGTTCTCTAAAAAAATCTTCACTGGATCCCTGTCCGTTTTTCTCATAATTGCCAGCCAGCTCATCCAGCCGGGTGGTATGGGTATAGCCCGGCAGCACGGCATTGACAGTGATACAATCCCCCGCCACCTGATTGGCCAGGGTTTTGAGATAAGCAGTTACACCGCTGCGGGCAGTATTGGAAAGGATAAGATTATTGAGGGGCTGCTTGACTGATACGGAAGTAACAGCAATAATCCTTCCCCACTTCCTGCTCTGCATGAAAGGCAGTGCTGCCCGACAGAGGCGTACCGTACTCAGCAGATTCAACTCCAGCGCCTGCCGGTAATCATCCAGGTCGAATTCATTATAACTTCCAGCTGGCGGTCCTCCGGCATTGCATACCAGAATATCCAGCCGGTTGAATTCTTTTTCGATCTCCTGCATCATCTTATTCACCTGTTCATTATCCGTTACGTCACAGGTGAAAGCTTTGACGCTATTACCCGTTTCACTGGCGATCTCAGCCGCTGTCTGCCTGATGCCGGCAGCGTGGCGGGAGCAGATCACCAGTCTGGCTCCTTCCAGGGAAAGCTGATGGGCTATTGCCCTACCCAGTCCCCGGCTGGCAGCTGTAACCAGCGCTATCCTGTCCCTGATACCAAGATCCATGATATTACCCCTTTAATTTTGATCCCAGACAGGCTGCCAGCCTGCTAACTGCTTCGGAAAGAAGATCTTTATCAGTAAAGGAGAAGTTGA
>JAFGEH010000210.1 GCA_016931665.1 Candidatus Cloacimonadota bacterium
GCCTTGACTCTGATCCCAACCAGAATCAGGGTGTCTCCATTATATTTTTCCGGAATAAATTCCAGACTGGTAATCCGGAATTGAGCGCGATTGTTTATCCGGGCATCACCGGAAGGAAAAACCTGATAATCGGACAACGTCTTGATGCCATAACGGGCGGAAGCCCTCAGAGAACCATTCGAAGCCAGCCAGAAAGAGGCTTTATAACTGTCTTCACCCAGGCCCTGCTTGACTATAACCGGCCAGATATCTATTGATTGCCTGTTAGGGCTGATGGAAGCCTTTCTTGCTGTACTTAGCCCGATTAGGCCTTCATCTTCATTCACGCTTTTCTTAGCTACTCCGTAACGGATGGTTTCAACCGCATTGAACAATTCATCCTGCAGCTGCAGGAACAGTTTTGTCTCTTCAAAGGTTCTCATGAAACTGGTTATAGCCAGGATAAGAATCACAAAAATCAAGACGGAAAGTGGCAGAGAAGCAACCAGGTCGGTCAGAGAAAAACCTGACTGATTACAACAAATCCGGGATATCCTGAATCTATTCATTTCCCAGGTCCATTCTATAATAATAATCTTCTCTGAGAGTGATGGATCTTCCTTCTTTGGGTTTGAACATCAAAGTTGGCTCCTGCCAGTTCATTCTGAGTACTACTTCGTCATAGTACACATATGTAGCCACGCTGAGGTCGGTCTTGCGTTCAACGCGGGGATAACTGGGAGCGATAGTGCATTCGATTCTGTAATTATCGATCATATCCAGGGTTACGGTTCTATTAATGTTGTTGTTTATATCATTGATATGAACAGGTCCGCTGTTCTGGCGCTGATAATAATTATACCGGATGCGTTCCATGTTTTCCATCGTGGCCAGCAAGGCTGCCCTGTAATGATAATTTTCAATGGCTCTTGAACGGGCATAAACATTCGCCAGAAACAAACCAGTTATGGCTATGGTAACCATAAAAAGGGCGGCCAGTACGTGAAGCAATCCGAATCCCTGTTCGGATTTAATTATCCTGAAATACATTAAAAACCCGCTCCGCTGATAAACATCTTGGGATTGTTGGCAATATCCTCCGCCACCTTACGGTCCAGCAGGCCGTTCATAACGTGATTGTAAAGAGATTGATCCAGAGACTGCATGCCTTCTTTGGTCCCGGACTGAATAACAGAAGGGATCTGATAGGTTTTATCTTCACGTATCAGGTTGCGGACGGCAGCATTTGCGATCATTATTTCTAGAGCCGGAACGCGGCCATTGCCGTCTTTCAGGGGCAACAGGGTTTGGGCAATCACTGCCTGCAGTGATTCGGAAAGCATCGACCTTACCTGACCCTGCTGTTCTTTGGGAAACATGTCGATGATACGGTCGATTGATTTAGTAGCGCTGCTGGTATGCAAAGTGGCCAGAACCAGATGGCCGGTTTCAGCTGCTGTTAAAGCCAGGGATACTGTTTCCAGGTCCCTCATTTCACCAACCAATATGACATCGGGGTCTTCTCTTAAGGCAGAGCGTAATGCTGCCGTGAAAGACCAGGTGTCATGACCGAGCTCCCGCTGGTTGATCAGTGAATTCTTGCTTTCATGCACGAATTCAATCGGGTCTTCTATGGAAATAATATGACAATGACGATGATCGTTGATGTAATCAATCATTGTTGCCAGAGTAGTGGATTTACCACTGCCGGTCGGTCCGGTAACCAATATCAGGCCGCGATGCCTGAGAGCAAGACGGGCCAGGACTTCCGGCAGGTTTAGTTCATCAAAACTTTTTATTTCATTGGGAATAACCCGGAAGGCAACAGCTCTGCCGTTAAGCTGATGAAAGGCATTAACGCGGAATCGGGTATTATCGTCGAGTTTGGTGGAAAAATCAATTTCCAGTTTCTCTTTCAACAGAGCAAGCTGAGATTCCACCATCACACTCTGAACCAAATCGTCAACTTCCTTTACAGTCATGCGGGGTAAGTTCAATTTTCGCATCTCCCCATGTACCCGTATCATAGGAACAGAACCGGCACTTATATGAAGGTCGGAAGCTCCTGCATCAGCTGTAAATTGTAGCAATTCCTTGATAGTAAGAGACAATTAACACCTCCAGACTAATCCATGATTTCTTCGTCCTGATCTTCATCCTCATCAATGCCGTAACCATGATATTGGGCTTCCTGCACATCATACCAGACCTGTTTGCCCTCACCCTGGGGGAAATCAGCTGTGGAAGTGGCTACATATTTTTGCGGGGGATTACCGATCACTTCAAACTCCCAGTGTTTCTCGGTAGCCTGTCCCAGTTTGGCATCTTTCTTGGCGTCATCAATCGTGTAATTCTCGGTTGTCCCATAGGTCTGATAATAAACACGATAAGCGCTGCGCAGGGCTGCAATGGCTGATTGAGCCTCGGTTGCTCTGGCTTTTCTGACATAACTCATATAGATGGGAACTGCAATGGCTGCCAGAATGGCAATGATGACAACAACAACCAATAGTTCGATAAGGCTGAATCCTTTCTGATTTTTGAGAGATCTGAACATTCTTCCTCCTTGAGTTTTAAAAACTAATTCTTCGCAAATTTTGTGCCAACATTGGATAAGACCAAATTATTGTCAAAATAAAACTTCACTCTGCCTAATTGCCTGTTTGTATTGAAATTAAAGCAATTAAGTGAGATGAAAATACTGGTTACACGAACATGATCTTCCATGAACAATATACCCGGTCTTAAAAAAATTGACACCTCTGAAATATCCGGCAGTTAGTGCAATTTATCTTATCCGGAGAATATTTATTTAATTAAAACCATCTTTTTATGGAAAGATAAATTACCTGCCTCCAAGCTGACAAAATACAGGCCGGAGGCAACCTTTTTTCCGTTGATATCTTCACCGTTCCAGATGATGGAATTCCCCCGATGCTTGCCTGATCGTTCGGCAGTGTGATCAATGATAAAGGCTTTTATCAGCTGGCCTCTGACATTATAGATATTCAAGACAGCCCTGTAACATTCAGGAGGCAGCTGATAGGAAATTGTTGTAGTGGGATTGAAGGGATTGGGGTAAACATTCAGATTAATAGGTTTCAGGGGATTGTCAGCAGCATTGAAATAATGGTTGTAAACCCAGATTTCCCCGGAAAGGGAACCTGTTGCTGAAGGTGAGAAAGTAACCGGTTCGTTTTCTATCAAAGGCAGTATTTCTTCCTCCAGATACATTCTAGACCAATAGCCGGCGGGAGTATTGGTATAATCTGCAGAAATCGTTATCGGTTCAAGACTCGCAACTTCCATGGTAAAGAACCAGCATTCGGAATCAGGTAGATTACTGTCCAGAGCAGATTTGAATTCTCTGTCCAGCTTCTCATACAGGAAAAGGGTATCTACAGCTGTATCTTTCGGAAAATAAAAGGATAGACTGGGAATATAAGGTTTACAGGGAGGTTCAGGTATATCGAAATCATAATCAAAATCAGCAGTAGTCTGCCGGCCGGCCCCCAGGGTAAGATCATCGCTGTCAATTCCTTCCTGGGAAGCAGTAACCCTGATCGTCCAGTCTGGTGTTGGAGCAATGTAGAATGAATGGTTGTAAGGTCTGAATATACATTGAAGGGGAATTCCGCTGCCGGCATTAGCATAGATCAGAAAGGATTTCATGGCAGGTATGGTATTCAGGACCTGGTAACTTCCATTAGCCAATTCATATAAATTATTTACAATCAGGCTTTCTGTGACAGCTTGACTGAAATTGAGGTTGGCTGTTACATACATGAATTTTAAATCATAGTATTGGTAGCTGCATAAGTGAGGATTGGCAATAAGGTTCCAGCCCGGTTCCAGAAAAACGGAATAATTATCCTGCCAGATCTGAGCATCAGAGAAGAGGTTTTGCTCATAATCACTCGTCAGCCAGTAACCGGTGCCGAAACTCATATCTCCGGCAGCCTGATAACCTGTTTCGGGAAGATATGAATAGATATCATTGTTGCCCAGTAGAAAATCCGGATAAATAATAAAATCCGTCCAGGGATCAGACAGCAGCTGATGATTTGCTTCAACAGATAGGACAGTTACCGTGGGGACCATTCCCAGATAATAGGAGGCCATTCTTCTTATCTGCTCGGAATGTTCCGTATAGATATCCATGACGGGTCTCAAATTATGTAGTTCCAGATTCGAGGGGACCTGCCACTCATAATGGTCTGCATCTCCAGGCAATCCTGCTGAGATCAGCAGACTGTCGGAGTTGCCGAGCAGAAAAAGATCTATTTCCCGGATCATGGCGGGATAATTGATATACCAGTTGAATTCGATTATATCGCCCTCTCGGTAAATCCTGTTGTCCTGAGTTATGAAATAAGCTGTTGGCATCAGATCACCCCAAATCAGCCTGAAATCAATGTAATCATCATTTTGTGGATAAACTGTCATCGAATCCTGAGTAAGATCAACCAGTTCGCTGTTTGAAGTGTTCAGTAGATAAAGTTTCTCCGTGTTTCTATTATAATTCTCTGAAACAGAGATAGTTAAAGGTTCAGCGAGTTGGTCTGTTTTGAGGGTGAATTTCCAGGTTTTAACTGCTGATTCAGGATTGAAATCAGCGTAAATCTCCCTTTCCAGGTACACAGTCTGAACATCCCAGGCTGTTTCGTAAAAA
>JAFGEH010000211.1 GCA_016931665.1 Candidatus Cloacimonadota bacterium
AGCGCCGATGGTACTGCACTGGCAACGGTGTGGAAGAGTAGGCCGCCGCCTTCTACCTGACTCTAACGGGCTTGTTGATATTAATAACCTTATTAAGTATTTTCAATTTATTGTCATCCATTTCCAATTATAATCTGACTCCGACTTACTCAGAACTGTCTCTGTTTTTGTTTGCCAAAAATATCAATCCCTGAAATCTTTACCGGGCAGTATTCGGAGGGAGGAATATTTGAGAGAACTCTCAGTTAAACAGGAAATAGAGGACCTGAGAAAAAAGATAATACATCATAATAAATTATATTATGAAAAGACTCAACCGGAAATATCTGATTACGAGTATGATCTCCTGCTTCAGAGACTGAAAGAACTGGAAGATTTATATCCAGAATATAGAATCCAGGATTCACCTACAATAAAAATTGGTTCGGATCTGCTGGCAGAAACAAAGATTATGCCCCACAGGGTCAGGATGTACAGTTTGGATAACGCTTATTCTCTGAAAGAGGTTGAAGATTTCTATGCGAGAATCACGGAAAATGCCGGATTCTTTCCCGAAGTATCCCTGGAATTGAAAATTGATGGCTTCAGTATCAATCTCTTCTACAATCAGGGAGTATTACAATATGCCACTACCCGGGGAGACGGCAATGAAGGTGAAGTTGTTACCGATAATGTCATGACGGTAAGATCCATACCAAAACGCATCAATTACCAGCAGGAAATTGAAGTGCGCGGCGAGATCTATCTACCCGTTGGTGAATTCAAACGAATAAACCGGGAAAGGGAATCACAGGGAGAAAAGCTCTTCGCTAATCCGCGCAATGCAGCAGCAGGAACGATCAAGATCAAGGACAAGGCTATAGTTGCCGGTCGGAAATTAGAATCGTCTATTTATGCTACAGGTTATTTTACTTCCACTGAAATTAACACACAGAAGAAATTGTTTAGGTTCCTGCAGGATCTGGGTTTTCACACCAGCAGCCATACCGCTTTTGCTACCGGTATCGCGGAAATCAGAGAATTTTGTCAGAGATGGGAAAAAGCCCGAGCGGAACTGGATTATGAGATCGATGGGATTGTAATAAAAATCAACGATTTCAAACTCAGAGAAAAATTAGGATTTACCTCAAAATTCCCGAAATGGGCAATTGCTTATAAATTCAAAGCCGATGAAGCAATTACCAGGTTGTTGGCTATTAAATTCCAGGTTGGCAGAACCGGAGCCGTAACCCCCGTTGCTGATCTCGAACCCGTCCAGCTTTCCGGCACCACTGTATCTCATGCCACCCTGCACAACGCCGATGAGATTAAAAGACTGGGTATTATGATCGGAGATTATGTAACAATCATCAAATCAGGAGAAATCATACCGAAAATCCTCTATGTAAACCGGGAAATAAGGCCGGAAAATACTCTTCCTGTTGAATTCCCGGAAAATTGTCCGGTTTGCGGATCACAACTGCAAAAAGAAGAAGAAGGTGCCATCTATTATTGCAATAATATCAACTGTCCTGCGCAGATTCAGCGCCGGCTGGAACATTTTGCTTCCCGGGATGCCATGGATATCGAAGGCCTGGGTGAAGCTTTGATCGAGAAGTTGCTGGCCGAAGGCATGGTCAGTAAAATTGAAGATCTTTATAATCTGGATTACGAGAAAATCAGGAATTTTGTCAGGCAGGCAGACAAATCTGTGGAAAATCTGCGCTCAGCTATTGAAAAATCCAAACAACAGAAATTTCATAAGGTCTTGTTTGGATTGGGGATCCGCTATGTAGGCGCGAAAACTTCCCAGATTCTCAGTCAGCATTTCAAAAATATTGAAAAGCTCATTTCTGCTTCTTATGAAGATTTTCTGGAGATTAATGAAATCGGTTCCAAGATTGCTGCTTCTCTGATAGATTTTTTTAAAAATCCTGAAAGTATCCGGACTATACAAAGACTGCAGGAGGCAGGAGTAAATTTCCAGGCTGAGAAAATTTCTGAACAGGAAACACTGAAAGGTAAAAATTTTCTGATTACCGGTACCCTTAGCAACTACAGCCGAAGGCAGATTGAGGAAAAAATTCTGTCCCTGGGCGGTAATATCCTTTCCAGTGTAAGCAAAAATCTGGATTTCCTTATGGTTGGCGAGAATCCGGGTTCAAAGCTACAAAAAGCTCAGGCAATTGAATCCATCCGGATCATCAATGAACAGGATTTTGAAGATCTGATACAGGCCCGATAAAATCATGAAAATTCTGGAAAGATATATCCTGAGGGAAAATATTAAACCTTTCCTGGTCGCTCTGGTGGTAACGACTTTCGTTATGTTGCTCGATAAAATTCTCGATCTGCTCAACCTGATAATTGTGAAAAAGCTCGATTTGGGAATGATCCTCTCGATTTTTGGATTAAGCCTGCCCTTTATGCTGGCCCTCACTGTGCCCATGGCAATTCTGCTGGCCAGTATCATGTCCTTCGGCAGATTATCCGTAGATAATGAGCTGGTTGCCTTCAAAGCCTGCGGGATTAATGTATTCAGGCTGATGAGGCTGACAGTGATCGCAGCAATCTTAATCTCTGCATTTATGATCTATTTCAACAACAATATCCTGCCAGATACGAATCATCAATTAAAAAACCTGATGATCAAAGCCAATTACCGCCGACCGGTTACTGCCATCGAGCCTGGAACCTTCACTACCATGAAAAACTACACAATCTTTGCCCGGGAAAGGATCGGTGAGGAACTGTTTGGGTTGATAATATATGATCTGGAATCCTCGAAATTTCCCCGGCACATTACGGCTGCCCGGGGGCAGATCATTCTTTCCAATGGCGGCAACAGCCTCACTGCAATACTCTATGATGGGCAAAGACACGAAAGAGATGCCGTAGAACCTCAGAAATATCAATTGATAGATTTTGAAAAGTTCATACTGAATTTACCTGATCTTGGTTATCAGCTGAATGAAGAGGGGACAGATTTCCGCAGTGACCGGGAGCTGAGTTCACAGGCAATGCAGGAGATCATTCAGCAGCGAAGGACTGAAATAATCCGGGTAGAGAATGAGTTAATGGAATTACAATCTCAGCTTGCCATCCTGCAGGCAGATACACTGGTTACCGACAGGGAATCAGTTGCCCGTATTCAGAATAATAAACGGGAGATCAGAAGGGTTGCCAATGCAGTTAATGTGAAAAAAGACCAGTTACAAAGGCTGGCAGGAGAAATAAATAAATACCAGGTCGAGATCCATAAGAAATATGCCATAGCAGTTGCCTGTCTGATCTTCGTTCTGATCGGAGCTCCGGTGGGAATGATGACGCGTACCAGTAGTGTGGGTATGGCCTTCTCGGTTAGTTCAATAGTCTTTCTGATCTATTACGGAACACTGACCCTGGGAGAAGAATTGGCCGACAGGGGCACGATCTCTCCTTTCCTGGCTATGTGGATTGCCAATATGATATTCGCAGTGATCGGTATTTACCTGGTTATCCTGTCGGTGAAAGAAATGAAATTCATCAACCTTAAGGGATTATTTAATAAAATGTCGCGGTGGTTGAAACTGAAATGAGAATATTGGACAAATATATTCTGAGAGAGTATATAAAAACTCTGCTCATCATTCTGATGGCTTTTTCGATAATGATGATTGTGGTGGAAGTATCCGACCGTATGCCTTCGCTCATTCGACGTGGCGCTGCCATGCCGGACATGATCAGTTATTTTCTGCTGAGATTACCTTACCTTTTCCTCCTGACTTCACCAATTGTGGTACTTTTAACAGGCCTTTTCCTGATGAATAATCTTTCCCGCTATAATGAATCGATCGCGATCAGAGGAGCCGGCATCAGTATTTTGAGGATGGTAACTCCGCTGTTCTGGCTGGGATTGCTGATCAGCATAATTGTAATGGCTTTAGGTGAATTCGTCCTGCCTGTGACCGAGGAATACAGGCAATATGTTTATGCTGAGAAGATCAAACTGCAGAAGCTGGAAGATAAGAAAATGAGGTCACAGATCTACTATCTGGGGAAAGATAATCACCTCTATTATATCGGATTTTTCGATGGGTACCGCAATACTCTCAAGACCATTGATATCACTCATTTCGATCCGGATAACGGAATGATCCTGAAAAAGATCACCGCAGTCAGTGCTGTCTGGGAAGATGAAGGCTGGAATCTGCAGAACTGTTATATCAGGACTTTTCAGGATAATAAACTAAGTTCGATCATTTATTACCCGTCCACCATCATGGCAGAAGTTGATGTAACGCCACAGGATTTCATCATCAGTGCTAAAAAGCCACTATCCATGAATTTCTTCGAATTGAAGAATTATATCAACCGACTGCAAAAGATAGGCGAGGATGTTGAGAAGGAGCTGGTCGATCTGAACATGAAAATCAGTTTTCCTTTTGCCAATCTGATTATTCTGTTATTCAGTGTACCCCTGATCTCTGCGTCTAATCGCAGCCGGGGGCGGGGTTTAATGTTCGGGCTGGGGTTGCTGGTGTGTTTCCTTTATCTATCAACTTTGAGGATCAGCCAGAGCCTGGGCTACAATGGCATCCTGTCGCCTGTCATGGCTGCCTGGCTACCGAATATATTATTCCTGGCGATCGGGTGTTATTTCGTGATCAAAGCTGAGATTTGAGTCAATTCCCGCTAATATTCCTATTTTATTTGAGCAGAACCATCTTCCGGGTATCGCTGAACTCACCTGAATTCAACCGGTAAAAGTATAACCCGCTGGGAACCTCCTGTCCGTTCTCGTCCCTTCCGTTCCAGAAGATGGAATTCAGGGAATTACTGGAGGTTGTATCGAGCCGGTAAGTCCGTATAAGTTCGCCTTTCAAATTAAAGATTTTAAGTTCCGCCTGTTGGCAGCCCTGATTCAGACTGAATCTGATCTCCGTGGCAGGATTGAACGGATTGGGGTAGTTTCCCAGCAGCAGATTGCCCGGGGGTATTACAGGTGGATCAGCGCCAGTGGACAAAGTTGTAAAGGTCCAGATGGGTCCGGGTGTTTCATCGGAAACGTTACGGCAGACAACCTGCCAGAAATACTGCGTATTTTCTTCCAGTGTATTCAGTTCATAAAACTCAACGGCAGCAGCGTTTTCTAATAGTAATGTTTCCGGAGGATTAACCGTATCGAAAAACAGGTCTATGGAAGATGTTCCTTCTCCATTGCTCCATTGCAGGTCTGTGTTGAGGTCAACGCCAGTAGCCTGATCTTCCGGTTGTGGAGAGGACGGAGTACCGGGGGGAGCAAGAGGTCCGGGATTCAATTCTCCGGGAGATCCGAGATCGCCATCCCCGAAAGGCCAGTAGGCTGTATACCAGTACATACCGTCATCATTAGCCAGATGATCAAAGAAAGCCGGGATGAGTTCCATCGAGGCTCCGGCGGGATCGGGGAAGGTGGCGCCGTCGTCGTAGGCAACGGCATCAATCACGGTTTCGCCGTCTATCCAGCAGATCAGGATTTCATCTACTCCATTGGCCAGGGTGATGCCGGAGTATTCATAATCAACTGCCACGCCGCCATTGGTGGTCGGATTAGAATTGATGCCCAGAACCAGATAGGAGCCGGGGTAGATAAACAGGTCACCGCCATTATCTATCAGGTGCTGATCGGTATCGATATCTTTGATGTACCAGCCAATCAGGTTATAGGTATTGCTGGAAATATTGTAAATCTCAAACCATTCCCCTTCGTTATCAGAAACCGCCTGAGGATTCTGCATGATCTCCGTGATGATGATATCTCCAACTTCTGGTTGCTGAACTCCGGCCACAATACTGAAATAATTGTCACTGACATCAAAAGGCTCCCCATCGGCAGTATCTGAGATCCTGATCGAGTAGTCACTGGCCAGAGAAAAATCTTCCGGAATTACCCAGCTCCAGACGCCGTCATCTTCGGTTTCTGTGACCAGTTCGGCCGGATTTTCTCCTGCCTGCAGGATCTCTATGCGTATCTGACCGGTGAAATTCACCGACGTCCACTGGATCTGCTGTTGAGTACCCTGATGCCAGGATTCGCCGCCATTGGGCGAAATTACAGTGATAATCTCATCCGGTGCAGCAGGCTCAAAATCACTCAGGAACCGGCTGGTCAGGTAGTCGCCATCTACCCGGGAATTGGGGATAGCGGTGAGGTTGACCGGATAGGTGGGTATGGGAGTACCGATGTAATCCACATCATAGAAAGTAGTACGGAAATCAGCTTCGTTGCGGCTGGGATCGGTGATGGTATAAACAATTCCATTACCGAAATTGCCGGTGGACTGGAAAGTGACATCCAGCACCGTGATCAATTCCGATTCATATTCTTCGAAATTGGCATTGAATTGAGCCAGGGAGATGATTTCAGGAATGATCTCATTGCCGGTAGAATTGATAATCCCGGCGTCAAGGCTGGGATTGAACTGAATCAATCCTCCGTATTCTGTTAATGTGCCAGTCAAGTTGATTATCCCGTCTCCCAGTTCATAGGTTGTTTGAATCACTCCGGCCAGATCGTCAATCAGGATCCCGGCTGTCTCATCCTGAATGATTTTCTGATGCCGCCAGTCCTGCTGGAAGGTGAGTACAGCTTCGCCGGTCAGGCGGTAGAGAGTCCCGTCCTGATTGCCGGCCCGCAGCTCGGCAACAGTAGCCACATCAATTACAGTTGCCGGCTCCACGATACTGAAGGGGGCATCACTATCGTCCCAGGGCTCATTGCCGGCGGCGTTGCTGACGATGATAACATACCAGTCGCTCACTGGCTGGCCGGCAGGAATATTCCAGGGCCAGCTACCGGTATTGGGTGCGGAGGCGATTAAAATTTCTCTCGAACGGTCAACAGTTTCCAGTTCGATTTTGACATTATCGGTGAAATTAAGTGAAGCCCAGGTTATGTTATGGGTAGAACCCTGCTCCCAGATCTCGCCGCCATTGGGACTGGTAACGATAATGGTAGGGTCGGGGCTGCCACCGATCACCTGGTTTGCATTCAGAGCACCCATTGTGTTGGTAAGAGGCCCTTCCCAGACGAAATCCGCATACTGCGAACCAGTACCGTAGAGCTGGAGAGAATGGCCGACTTCACCGGGTTCAATTACACCGATGTCAATAGATTCAACTCCTGCTGCCGGACCATCCGCTGCGACCAGGGTCCCTTCATAGCTCAGAAACTGTCCGGCAACCATAGTTCCCTGATACACCAGGCACATACCGTCTGCACCGGAATCTCCGCCATTCTGAATACCATTCACGGGATAAATAAAATAGTAGAATGAAAAATTATCGATTGTCTGACCGGCTGTGAACTGGTCGAGACTTTTGGTATCATATACAATCCCACCATTACCATTATAAAGAATAATGGAGAAATCTGCCAGATCATAATTTCCGGGATTTTCCAGGATTATCTCCAGGAATTCATCCTGATCGGTTCCGAAGTTATCATAATGGATCTCGTTGAACCAGATATTCTGGGCATTGAGAGCGGATAAAAAGATAATTACCAGTACTAGAAGCATATTCCTCTTCATGGGTTCCTCCGTTCAATATAATTTGCGAAAATCTGCAGTTGGTAAAGATCTACCAATTGGGGATGTCAACCTGGGAAAACAGCGGTTCCAGCTTGGATTCCGAGATATGAAGATACATCTTAACTGCTTCCTGAAATCTGAACCAGTCAGTTTTTTCATAATCAGGATTAAGAGTCAGGATCTGGGCCGGATCATTAATAGAATTTATATCTTCCTTCACAGCCTGCTGCAGCCACTTATTCATATTGTAGTCTGCTGCACCACCAAAACCTGAGAGGAGTTCCTGATATTTTGTCACTCTGCTTTGTGGTGCGTTAGTCGGGGATTTCTGTGTTTCGTTGATTTTGGGTCCGATCATCGCCGTGATATTTTTCTTTACGGTTGACCATCTGGCAGGGTAGGAGGTCATGAAAACATAGTTAGTATAAAGTTTATTCGCAGCCAGCAACAGTCTATCCAGATTGTCAACCGGAGTATATCTGTCTATCAGGCGGGGATCATGCCAGATGAGATTGGGAATATCCGGTTTATCTCCCAGATGCTGATGTCCGATCACAGCATGCAGGATGCCTTCGCTGTCCCGCAGGGAATTGATCTCATCGGGCATACCAACGAAGTTCTGATGGCTGAAAGTATCGGAGATCATGTGGGAAGCAATACCCAGGCTGTATAGACTCTCGTTTTTTGTGGTTTCAAAGAAAATATCCTGGGCAAAGCTGCTGGCAGGGGTTGTCATGAGGAGGTGCATTTTACCATCTTTCCGGCGAACACGGGGGTCGGTAGGATCTCCGGGCAGATAATGAAATAGAAGATATTTTCTCATCCGATCCGTATCTGGTTGTGCAATGTCCCTGGTCTGGGTAGCGAAATTCTGATAGGTTTCACCGGAGGGAGTCTGAAACTGGTAACTTATGTAATTATCATCGACTAATTGGGAAGAGTAAGCGATTATCTCTGCTTCGTCTTCGGCGAATCCCGCTTCCAGTGCGATATATTTTGTAATATAGTAATGAAATTCAACGTTCATTATCTTTCCCTGCTTGCAAATCCTTTTTCACAATATCATAAAAAAATCATGTACTTAAATTAAAGTTTCATAAAATAACTTAAGTGTCAACAAAATAATGGATATTAGTTACTAATGAGTGTTTCTTCCAGCCATTCGGCAATAAATTCTGCCACACCGTCCCAGCCTGGTTCGGATAACAGCCAGTGGGAATGATGATCGAATTCTCTGTATACGGAGACATTCTTATATTTTTTATAAATCTTTCTGACTACAGAAACAGGAGTCATGCGATCCTGACCGCCGGCGATGATCAGTACCGGACATTTTACTTGATTCTCATCAATTCTGGTAGTATGTCTGCGATCCAGAAACCAGTATCCAATCTGAGTAGCTGCCAGTCCGGATTCATAACCTGACCGGGCATATACTTTTTTCTGTTCGGCGGGTGGGAGATTATGGAGCAGGGTACAGGAAGCTTCCCGGAAGGTCTGACGCACAGGTTTTTTCCAGAAGCCCCATTGAGTTTGAATGCTCAGAAAACCCTTGATAACAGACAGACGCAGGGATGAAATGCCTGCCGGTGCAGCTGGTGTAAGTAGCACCAGTGCTCTGGCCAGGTTACGGCTGGCCAGCATCTGGGCGAGTAAGCCTCCCATGGAATGCCCCAGAATAACAGGTTTCTCTTTAAGGGAGCAAATCTCAAGTTGCAGGTCTTCAAGATAATCCAGCAGACTGGTAGTTCCCAGTGCAGGATTTGGTTTCTCACCCGGCAGGATATCATGATGACGCAAAGTGGGGATCCGGCACCTATAACCTTTAGGCTGAAAATAGTCCCGATAGTTATCCCAGTGCCAGGCTCCACCCCACATACCATGAATCATGAACAGGCTGATATCGCTCATTGGGAAAGGATCCCTGCCAGGATAGTTACTGCCCAGCCGGCAGCTTTCTCAGCCTCACCCTTCGTCAGGGGGCCTTCGGTATCTTGCACATGGAAACCCAGAGGTGGTGCTGCCAGTATTCCGCCTTTTTTAACCAGGGTTTTGGCCAGAGGGTTGGCAGCGTAACCCATGATTTTAACCAGAGATCTCAGCAATCCTGATTTGATGTTTTCCAGAGCAATTCGGGTATCGAAAGCGGTAACCTGAATTCCCGCCAGGCCATTTTTGGGTATTGCCTTAAGGCATATACTGAGAATCGGGGCAGGGCGGAAAGCCCGGGTGGGAGAACCAACGATCAGTAGCTTGATATCCCGGAGCTGATCCAGCTGAAATTCTTCAGCTTTGATTACCCTGACATCATGTTCCGGGCCGAATCCGGCGGCAATTTCTGCGGCAATTTTTTCCGTATTACCGAAATAGGAAGCAAAAATTATCAGAATTTTCATAGTTTCCTCTATTCTTGTATTTATAATAATCAGGTATTGATTTACATAGTAATTGTCCAATTATTTTTTTTATGACAGATTGCCGACTATTATGCCTGGTGCAATTCATACCTGCCAGGTTTCTTCTGCTTGACATATTGCTGAAAAGATTAAAATTGCACTGATGAACAAGGATTTTTTCGAGAGGTTAATAGAACTTCGGCATTATTTACACAGCAAGCCAGAAAATTCAGGAAAGGAAATCAAGACAGCTGAGATAGTATATAACTTTTTACTGAAGGCAGGCTTTACGGATATCAGCAGGGATGTCGGAGGACCCGGGATAATAGCAATTCATGAGGGGGAAAAACCCGGGAGGACAGTGCTTTTCAGGTGTGAACTCGATGCCCTGCCTCTGCAGGAAGATTCTTCAATCAGCTATCGAAGCAAAAATCCGGGAGTTGCTCATCTCTGCGGGCATGACGGGCATCTGGCGATCATGCTGGGACTGGCAGAAAAAATACGGCAGGACGGAGCAAACCTGGCCGGGAAGATCATTCTTTTATTCCAGTCCGCGGAAGAAACTGCTGTAGGCGCGAAAGCAGTACTGACGGATCCCCGCTTCAGGGTGTTTCAGGTTGATCACGCTATTGCCCAGCATAACATCCCTGGCTACGAAACAGGAGCAGTACTGCTCCGGAAAGGCATATTTGCTTCAACTTCACGCGGTATGATAATCAGGCTGAAGGGAGTTACTTGCCATGCTGCTGAGCCCGGTAACGGTAAGCCGCCTACTCTGGCCATGACCGGAATTATCGAAAATATCACGTTCCTGCCGCAACGAGAATTATCCCGCCTGAAAAATGTCCTGACAACCATAGTCTATACCCGTCTGGGAGAAATTGCCTTTGGAACTTCCCCCGGTTATGCCGAGATAATGGCCACCTTAAGAGCGGGTACAGAAGGGGAAATGGATATCCTGTGCCGGGAGGCTGAAAAAATTGTAAAAGAGCAGACTCAAAAGTATAACCTGAAATCGGAAATTGAATATACTGAGATATTTCCGGTAACATACAATAATGAGGAAACGGTTGCTGTTATCGAACAAGCAGCCCGGAAACTGGACAGGAAAGTGATCTGGCTGCCGGAACCGTTTTCCTGGTCAGAAGATTTTGGCTATATTTCACAGAAATATCCATCAGCCATGTTCGGACTGGGTTCTGGATTGAACCATCCGCGGCTTCACAATCCTGATTTTGATTTCTCTGATGAACTGATAATGCCCGGAGTTGATATTTTATTTCAGATATGCCAGGAATTGTTATGAGAAGATCTTTATATCCATCCTACATTGAATTAAGCAAATCATCCTTAAAACAGAATATCAGCTATCTGCGGTCCAGGATAGGCCAGGCAAAATTCTGTTCGGTGATCAAGGGCAATGCCTACGGGCATG
>JAFGEH010000028.1 GCA_016931665.1 Candidatus Cloacimonadota bacterium
AAATCAAATTTATGAGAAAAGGGCACGTTAAGGAGCGGTATCGTCCTTAAAAGCGATAGGAAATTCCGATCATGTGGACATCATCTATTCCATAATCGAAAGGAATAAAGGCATAGTCGAGCACAATTTTCCTGACGGTAATACCAATTCCTGCGGCAAAATTCTCGGCATCATAGCCGAATTTATAACCAAGCCTCAGATTGAGCAGTTCCAGAGGGCTGATATTGAGGCCAAGCAGGGCTTTCAAGCCATCATCATCAATTGATTGCAGGATTTTTGCTTCCAGGGAAGATTTCCAGTTACCCCAAGTAATACCTTTGATCAGTGAGATCTCTCCTGTCAGTGGAAGTTTAAGTTCTTCTTTATCCATGGGACCGGTCTTACCCAGATGTTTCAGGGCCGCGGCAAAAATCAGATCTTTGACCGGGGTAAGGTAGGCATAACCTAGATCAAAGGAAACACCCAAGCTGGAAGATGTGTCGATTTTCTCGTAGAGTCCGTTTATGTTTATTCCGGCATAATGATTCGGAGTGAAGCGATAGGCAAAATTAAAGGAAAAAGACAGGTCCAGAGGGTGAAATTCCCCGATAATTTCACCTGTATCATCCCTGCTTAGAATTTTGCCATAATCCAGATAACGATAGGACAGCCCCAAGCTGGTTTTTCCTTTGCTATTATTATAAGCCATACTGTTCAGACGGGTAGAGAATATCCAGTAATTCTGGGTCATGGAAATAACATGGGAGGAATTGACCAGGCCGGCAGCCGGATTAAGCAGGAAGGCAAAACCGTCATGCGAACTGAAAGCTCCTCCCCCACCCTGTCCGGCCTGATTCGCTCCCGAAATTATTTTCAGCATCTGCAAACCATATTGACCGCTTGTTTCAGCTGATAGAGTCAAGGCGATCAACAGCAGCAGGCAAAGCAAGAGTTTCTTCATTCATCCTCCATAGCTAGAATTTATTTGTTATGGATTTTTTGCCATCATTTTTCTATGGCAAATTTCAGCCTAAGGCTTTCACCGCGGGCCGATATTAAGGCAAAATAGACGCCGGAAGATAGTTTTTCTGCATTTATCTGGTAATCATTTCCTAAATAGGCCTCACAAACAAGGATATCATCTTGTATTAGATTACCAGCGATATCGAATATTCTAACTTTCACAGAAGCGTTATCACGGGTCATAATTTTCAGAGTGAGGATTTCTTCCCTGATAAAACCTTTATGAATACTCCTGGGGAAGATCGAATTCAGGGGATTGGGATAGATATAGGTATGATCAAGGTTGAACAACCCCTTTCCTACCAGGGTATTTTCCGGAAGACTGTCCAGATAGGAAGCAGTTCTCTGCAGATTACCGAATTCATGAACCCAGTGGTTATTCTGACTTAAATGGGGTATTTCATGACGATAGATTGTTCCATCATTGGCTGCCAGATAAAGAAATGATGTCAGATCGTCTGAACTGACAGGCAACGGATAATTCAAAGAGGCTCTGGCAAAAGACACCGGATAATACCTGTTGAGTTCGTAGGTATTACTGTTTCTGTTTTCCCAGACAGCCAGACGATTTCTGGACATATTGCCGATAATTTCCAGCTGACCGTCTCCATCAAAATCCAGAGCTATAACACCGGCAGCTGGATACAGAGAATCCGGGTTGGATAATTCTTGATGAGGTCTAAAGATATTACCGTTTTTATCGATGATAACGAAGCTGTTCTGTCCTCCGATCAGAATATCCAGGTAACCGTTTCCATCAATATCAGCCAGCGCTGGCAGAGAAAGAGAAGGTAGAGGGATGGTTACCGGAAAACCCGGCAAGAGGTTTCCCCCCTGACTATAGGCAAAAAGTGTCGTATCTGAGGTAGTGAAAATAATTTCTTCCACTCCGTCCCGGTCAAGGTCGGCAGCCAGGGTGTTTATTATAATGCTGCCTGAAGGCGGTGTTGCCAGGGAGATTAATTGCTGATTCATATCGGCCAGATTCAGATATATAAGCGTAACTTCATTCGCCCCATTTTTAAACAAAGCATAAAGACGATTTTCCAGAAGCATCAGGTTCCCAATCAGGATAAGATCAGGAATATTTATCAATCCTGCTTGGGTATAATTATCATCCAGAAGCATGATTGAAGTTTGGGTTATTGCCTGATCTTGCAGGGGCAGAATAACACGGTACGGTGAATCCTGGTAGGGTATTACAACTGGTCCAGCAGCCCAATCATATCCCAGCAGGGAAGAGAGAGGATATTCCAGGCCGTTTTCGGACACAAAAGCAAGTCGTGTGAGCTGAAGTTCAGAATTGTAAGTTGGTATCAGAAAAGTGCGGTTAAATTCATCATAAGCATAATAGGCAGCCAAGGAATCCAGGGTTAGCGGATAACCCAGGGATAGTTCAAAGTCTTTCCAGAGATAGATTCTGCCGTCAGGCATAGGATAAAATATTTCCGGGTCATTATCAAAGTCGATATCTGCCAGGGTGGCATTATAGATGTTGTCCCCGAAATATGAAGTGTTCAGAGACCATTCGAAATCAACAGAAAAGGTCATCAGCGAATCTGAACCTGAAATGTTCGATATTTCCAGCTGAATACCGCCATAGTAACTTTCGGAGGTCGGCAGGGAGATTACCCCCGGTTCAGGGTACATTTTACCGAAATAAATATTGTTACCGAGCCGGTAGGCATCGAAGGGCGAACCCAGGCTGTATTCGTTGATAACGCTGTCCAGGTGCTGGATTCCGTCTGCTTCTTCCAGATCTACACCCTTGTGGGAAGCATCACCATTAACAGTATTAATCTCATAACCCGGGGTGAAGTTGGCCTGGATAACATTTTCATCAATATGCCAGATTAATATACCTGAGCCGTCATTTTCCAGGTCATCCCCATAGCCATATCCCGGCAGGTAGAAATCCCATTCGCAACCTGTGTAACTGTTCTTCATGAAATCGAATTTAGGCTGGCCGGCATAAGGATGTTCCGGGGGATAGTACTCCTGATCCTCAACCAGCTGAAAGGAAAAAGTAGCCAGTGAATCATTCTGGTTGTTCACAAAAAAGCTGCCATCCGGATTCTGTTGGCGGTTTTCCAGGAGGAAATATTCATTATCGGAAATGAGGATTTTATAGACTTTGGGTGTTTGATCATCATCTGCCATGGGAAAGACCAGAGGCAGGTTAACGTCGCTTTGATTCAGCACCACCAGATTATCGTCTTCCCAGCCCAGATAGTAACGGGACCAGGCGCAGGGTAAAGGGGGCACATAACCGTTGGCGCACCAGACACCATAACCCATGACTCCGAAAAAGCCAATGCCGAAGGAGCGGCCATTCTCATCAACATTATCGAAGAGAGTGGGCAATCCCAGCTGATAACCGAATCCCTGAGCTAGAATTCCCAGCATACCGTAAAGAGTTTCCTCGGGATCGGGATCTGGCAGGTTCTGTGATTCAGGGAAAATGGATACTTCCCTGATATATACGTCATCATTGGTTAGAATTCCAGGGAAATCGTCGTTTTCAGGATCCAGGCCTGCCTGAAAGGATTTCCGGGACAGGAATGTACTTTGGATCAACTCGGGATTGGTATTATAATGAGATTCCTGTCCTGTGCCAGCATGAAAGATAAGAAAAGAATCGAATCCGGAAAAATCAAGAGAGGGATCCAATAGATTTACCGTATCCACAACCAGCTGAACTTTGCGTTCAATCATATCGCCGCCTTCGGGCTTATCCTCACCATAGTAGCCCATGGCCTGGGGCAGGGTAATGATCTCCTGCCAAAGCGTATAAAGCGTATCGGATTCACTTATCATCGTGTATATGCCATGAGATACATCTGCGAAATAAGAGGAAAGATGAAAAAGCAGTCGGTGAAAATATGCTCTGTCATGCGGGATAAAATCAGGATAATCAGCCAGGGAGTCAAATTTAACATCGGTGAATTCCACCAGTATCACCAGAACACTATCTGGGGTATTTCTGCTTTTCCCCGTACTTCCTGGTTTTATTTCGGAAATATTACCATAGGTTTCCACCAGTTTTAAATCGGAGTCGAGATCTACAGAAAATAATCCTGAACTTACAAGAAATAGGCACAAGATCAACATGGAATAACGCATAACATCTCCATATTAAAAAACACCTACCCTCTCATCGTAACCGATAAGAGGGTAGAATCAAATACA
>JAFGEH010000212.1 GCA_016931665.1 Candidatus Cloacimonadota bacterium
AGTTTCACTATTACTGGCAGTATGGCCGAAGCCTTTCGGGGAGCAGATGTAGTCTGCCCTAAATCCTGGGCTTCCTTTCAGGTAATGGAACAGCGAAGAGATCTGCTGCATGCCGGTGATCTGGCCGGTTTGGAAGATCTGGAAAGAAAATGCCTGGCAGAAAATGCTCAACATCGAGACTGGGAATGTAATTCAGACATGATGAAACTTACCAGCAATGCCCTTTATATGCACCCCCTGCCAGCCGATGTGTCTTCTCTCAATTGTGAATTCGGAGAAGTTTCCCGGGAAATATTCGAAGCCAGCCTCTTTCATACCTATACTCAGGCAGGATATAAACCATTCATTATCGCAGCCATGATCTTTCTGAGCAAAATACGTGATCCCCGGGAGAAACTGATTTCCCTGATCAGCAATCCTAATCAAAGAAAGAATATAAGTATCAGTGAGGATAAAAATGAATAAGCTTGCCGTCGTAGCCATCGGAGGAAATTCCCTGATCAAAGATAAAACCCGTCAGACAGTAGAGGACCAGTACGATTGTATCGTCGAAACTTCCCGGCATATAATTGCCCTGATCGAGATGGGCCTGAATGTCATCATCACTCACGGCAACGGACCTCAGGTAGGTTTTATCCTCCTGCGTTCGGAGCTTTCCAAAAATCATATCCACGAGATACCTTTCCCGTCTGCCGTGGCAGATACCCAGGGAGCGATCGGTTACCAGATTCAACAGTCCGTCTGCAACCTACTGCAGGAAAAAGGCCTGATAAGAGAAGCTGTAACAGTGATTACCCAGGTATTGGTAGATAAAAATGACCCTGCTTTCCTGAACCCTTCCAAACCAATTGGCCCTTTTCTGGCCAGAGAAGAAGCAGAAATTAAAAAGCACCAGTTCGGCTGGGAAATCATTGAAGATGCAGGAAGAGGATACCGCCGGGTTGTGGCATCACCCATTCCCCGACAAATCATAGAGAAGGATGCCATCAAAAAATTGATCTCTAACGGTTTCATTGTGATTGCTGTGGGCGGAGGAGGGATCCCTGTTATAGAAAATGATCGGGGTTTTCTGGAAGGCGTTCCCGCCGTTATAGATAAAGACAGAGCCTCCGCTTTACTGGCCGCTGATTTGAAAGCAGATTACCTTATTATTTCAACCTCCGTGGAACAGGTATATCTGAATTTCGGACGAGGGGATCAACAGGCTCTATCTCAACTAACCGCCAACCAAGCCAGACAATATTGTCGGGAAGGACATTTCAAAGCAGGCAGCATGCTGCCTAAAATTGAATCAGCCATTCAGTTCCTGGAAAAGGGTGGCCGGGAAGTTATCATTACCACCCCCGAATTAATAGCTTCTGCTATAACAGGAAAGGCTGGAACCCGGATTACCGGATAACCGGAAACAGGAGAAACCATGGACCCAAAGAACCAGCAGATACTTGAGAATACCATCACCCGCTGCCGGGAAAGACATATCATTATACCAACTTACAGACAGATGCGAAACCCCGAACTGATACCAGGCAAAATCAGAGAAGCCTTGAAGAATATTGGCCTCTGGGACCTGAATTCACTCAACCTCTTCCGCATCACCTGGAAGAACGAGCCTGTTAAATTCGGCGGAGGTTTCAATGGTGTGAATTTTCTGGAAATTCCTTCAGAATTGACCGGAGTAAAGGCAAGAATTATTGTTCTGATCGGTAAATTCTTCCCGACGGGAGCCCATAAAGTCGGAGCCACCTTTGGGCCACTGGTGGAAAAACTGATAACAGGCAGATTCGATCCAACCTGTCAGAAAGCACTCTGGCCCTCTACCGGCAATTATTGCCGCGGCGGAGCCTATGACTCATATCTGCTGGGATGCCAGTCTATTGCCGTTTTACCCAGGGAAATGAGTCAGGAACGGTTCGACTGGCTGCATGAAGTCGGAGCGGAAGTCATTGCTACTCCCGGCTGTGAAAGCAATGTCAAAGAAATCTATGACAAGGTCAAGCAACTGCTGGCTGAAAGAGGAGATGAAATTGTTAATCTCAATCAATTCGACGAGATCGGGAATTCACTCTGGCATTATGCCGTAACCGGGCCAGCCATGGAAGAAGTATTCAGTTCAGTCAGACAAAACCAGCAAAGGTTTGCCGGATTGTTTCTCACTCAGGGTTCGGCAGGCACTCTGGGTAGCGCCGATTATTTGAGAAAAATTTTCCCCACCCTTAAAGTCGCTGCCGGCGAGGCCTGGCAATGTCCCACCCTGCTGCTTAACGGCTTTGGTGGTCACCGTATCGAAGGTATTGGCGATAAACATGTCCCCTGGATCCATAACCTGAAAAACATGGATATGGTATCAGCTATCGATGATGAATCCAACCTGCGAATAATGCGTCTTTTCAATGAAACCGCCGGGCAGGAATTCCTGATTGAAGATGCCGGAATTGCTCAGGATCTGGTTAAAAAACTCGAGCTGCTGGGAATTTCTTCCATCGCTAATCTGATGGGCTGTATTAAAATGGCAAAATATTATGAAATGAACGAAGATGATATAATCTTCACCGTTGCCACCGATTCCATGGAAATGTATCAGAGCCGCTTGCGTGAAAATATAAAGGAATACGGTTCTTTAGACTCAAGGCAGGCTGCCGTGATCTTCCATTCCAATCTGCAGGCTCTTACTACCGATAACATGCTGGAATTATCTTATTACGATAAAAAAAGGATGCATAATCTTAAATATTTCACCTGGGTGGAACAACAGGGAAAAACGGTAGAAGAGTTAAATGCCCAGTGGTACGATGATAATTACTGGAAAAGGCAGTATAATAAAGTTGAGGAATGGGATGAAAGGATCAGAGAATTTAATAAAAAAACCGGGTTGCTGAAAGAATATGAATAAAAGAAATCCTGAAACAAAGATTAAAACTGACAAATACTATTTTGAATGCACTACCTGCGGCCGGAAATTCAATTCCGGAGAATTACGATATCTCTGTCCGGACTGCAGCAGTCAAAATATGCCCGGCCTGCCTCCCGGTGGTGTGCTAAAAACTCTCTATTATTATAAAGAAATTAAAGGGCGTTATAAAAGAACACAGCTTTTTGACCGCCTGAAGGAAAAAGAATACCTGGATATTCTGCCAATTCAATCGGAAAAAAGCCTGACACGTTTAAAGGTTGGGAAAACCCCTCTATATCTTATTCCTGAGCTCGATCTGAATACTAAACCGGATAAATCCAGCCAATTACCCTTTGAACTCTATCTGAAAGATGATTCGCAAAATCCAACCTTTTCTTTTAAAGACAGGGCTTCCGATCTGGTTTGCGCTTTTGCCTCGGAACAGGGTTATAATAATATTGTAACCGCCTCTACCGGCAATGCCGGATCCTCTCTGGCCGGGATATGTGCTTCCCATAAACAGAAAGCTATTGTCATTGTCCCTTACGGGGCACCTATGGCTAAATTAGTGCAAACCATCGCTTACGGTGCCAGGCTGATACCGGTTCTGGGCAATTATGACCAGGCTTTTGATCTGAGTATCTCTGCTTCTGAACATTTTGGCTGGTATAATCGCAATACCGCTTTCAATCCCTTTACAATCGAAGGGAAGAAAATCGTTTCTCTGGAAATCTTCCAACAGCTTCGACGGACATTGCCGGACCGCATTTTTGTACCGGTGGGTGACGGTGTAATCATATCGGGCGTATATAAAGGATTTGAAGATTTACTGCGCCTGGGCCTGATTGAAAGTATGCCCGTTATCGTTGCTGTGCAGTCTGCCGGCAGTGATAATCTGATCAGAAATCTTACAGCGGATGTATTTCTGTCCCGGAAGAGCCATACTCTGGCCGATTCCATATCGGTTGATATACCACGTAATTTTTATATGGCCAGAAATTTCATCTCTGCCTATCAGGGAGAAAGCGTCATCGTTTCCGACCAGGAAATTCTGAAAGCAGTATTCGTTCTGGGAAGAAACACTGGTCTGTTCACTGAACCGGCAGCAGCAGCCGGTTTTGCCGGCTTCCTGAAATACCTCGAGGAAGATAAAATCAATTCCAAAACACGCAATGTAGTCCTCCTTACCGGCAGCGGATTGAAGGATAGCTCAGCTTTTCACTCAG
This sequence comes from Candidatus Cloacimonadota bacterium, assembly GCA_016931665.1. Classification (GTDB taxonomy): domain Bacteria; phylum Cloacimonadota; class Cloacimonadia; order Cloacimonadales; family TCS61; genus JAFGEH01. The sequence goes on from JAFGEH010000212.1 coordinate 4,117, forward strand.
CCATCAACATGCCCGATCCAATCGAACCCGATTTGAATACAATCATAAAAATGAACTTTACATGATCTGAACTTCTGCTATATCTTGAATTGATAGTAATCATAAATTTTTTGGTTTTTTAAGATGAGGATAGTATGAGTTCAGCCCGGAAATTTGATGCCCGCCCCAAAGTAGCCGGTACATATCGTTTTCTGGACGATTATAACAATATAGAGATGATGCACGGGTTGCTCTTCTATGCCCGATTCGACCATGGCATCATCAGTAAAATTCACTTGCCACCAGACTTCAACCTGAATGAGTTCACCATTGTGCACGCTTCAGATATCCCCGGCCAGAACCTGGTTCCGGAACCTGTAGCAGATCAGCCATTTATGGCAGATAAGGAAGTTATTCATTTCGGTCAGATCATCTTGGGTATTGCTCATCACGACAAGAAAACACTGAAAGATTTTTCTGAACAGATCCAAGTTGAATATCAGAAACAGCCGGCTACCACAGATATTAAGCAGTGCCTGGAAGATGAAAAAAACTGTTTCGGAAAAGAAATTCTAATAAACCATAATTTTACCCCAAAATCGGACCCGGGTTGTACATACCTTCACAAAGTCTATTATACACCCCATCAGGAACAGGCTTACCTCGAAACCCAGGGTATGATTGCCATTTATGATGACCAGAAGAAGTCAATGTTCATTCAGGGGACAATGCAATGTCCCTACTTTGTGAAAGAAGCGGTAGAAACCATTATGGGCTCTGCTATCAGGCAGGTTATTGTCGAAACTTCGGAAGGAATTGGCGGCGCCTTCGGTGGCAAGGAAGATTTTCCCAATATTATTGCAGGTATAGCTGCCTTGTTATCCTATAAAAGCGGAAAGCCGGTCAAAATCGTGCTGGATCGGTCGGATGATATTATCATAACCACCAAAAGACACCCTGCCCGGATCGAAATCGAGAGCTGGACTGACAGGATTTCGGGGAAGATCAGAAAACTTACCGTCGATTACAGACTGGATGCCGGGGCATATCAAACTCTTTCTCCGGTAGTTTTAGCCAGAGGAGTTCTTCATTCTTTTGGTACATATAATATTGAAGAAGCCCAGATCCGGGGCCGATTGTTCCGCAGCAACACTCCTCCCAATGGCGCTTTCAGGGGATTCGGCGCTCCCCAGGCAATCTTTGCCATCGAATCTCATATCGATCACATTGCCCGGGAGCTCGGTATTGATCTGGCAGATATTCGAAGAATAAACCTTCTGAGAAAGGGTGATGAAATGCCAACTACTCAGATTATTCAAGAAGATCATATCAAAGAATGTTTGGAGACCGTTATCAGCTGGTCTGATTATTATAACAAGAAAGCCAGATTTGAAGAATTCAATCACACTCATTCTGATAAAAAGGGTATTGGACTGGCTATCGGATTTCATGGCGGGGGTTATACCGGAAATGGCGAGAAGATTTTAAAATCAGAAGTTAAGATTACCATTGATAAAGATGAGCTGGTAAAGATCTACGTTGCCAATACGGACATGGGCCAGGGCGCATATACCACTCTGGCACAAATTGTTAGTGAAGCTTTGTCCTATCCGCTGTCCAAAACAATTGTTGAAATCCCCAATACTGATAAAGCACCGAATAGCGGCCCTACAGTAGCATCCCGGACTATTTATATTGTTGGTGCACTGTTGCAGAATCTGGCTTATAAAATCAACGCTGAAATACCGGATAATAACCTCTCCTCTTATATTAAAAACCATCCCGGGCAGTTCCCGCGGGAATGGAAGCTGCAATTCCAACCAGATCCCGATATCAGGTTTGATGATAATACTTACCAGGGAACCGCTTATAAAGACTACTCCTGGGCAGCCTGTGTTGTAGAAATTTATTATCATTGCCAGATATATCAGATTGAAGTGAAAAATATCTGGAATGTACTGGATATCGGTCGTCCGGTCAACCGGAAAATTGCTGAAGGGCAGGTTGAAGGAGGCAATATTCAGGCGATGGGATATGCCCTTACGGAATTCTTCTATAAACCCGGATTCGGGCGTATGCATGGTTTTACTGACTATATTCTTCCCACCGCTTTTGATATTCCTGAAATCAACATTGAATTCATCAATACCAGCAGCCCTATCGCTAAAGGACTGGGTGAGATTCCTATGGATTATCCGGCTCCCGCCATTCTGAATGCAGCTCAACATGCTCTCGGAAGGAATTTTTATGAATTACCCCTAACTCCGGAAAATATATTCCAGGTCTTAAAGAGCAGCCATAATACTAAAATAGCACAGGAAGATAATTAAGTTATGAAAATTTCATTCCGCATTAATCAGAAAGATGTGTCGCTTGATCTTGATCCCATGCGCCGGCTAATCGATGTGATCAGAGAAGATCTCGGATATACCGGCACCAAGGAAAGTTGCGGAGAAGGTGAATGTGGTGCCTGTACAATCCTGCTCGATGGTTTTCCAGTAACCAGCTGCCTTCTCAATGCCATACATGCCCAGGGCAAACAGATTCACACAGCTGAATATTTAGCAAAAACCGAAAAGGGAAAATTACTGATAGACTGCTTCGATGAAACTAACGCTGTTCAGTGTGGTTTCTGCTTCCCCGGTTTTTTTGTATCCTCCTATCATTATCTTCTTAACGATGGAGAACCGAATTTGGAGAAGATAAAATATGCCCTGAGCGGAAATATCTGCCGTTGTACCGGTTATACTAAAATCTTCGAAGCGATCCTGCTGGCTTGTGACAGGATCAAAAAGCAGGTATAATTATGGATTTCTACAAACCAAGTTCCCTGCCGGATTTGTTCGAGATCATCAGCCGCCTGGAAGGCAGAAAGTATTTTCTGGCCGGTGGTTCAGACATCAATGTTCAGATTAAAAACAAAATCATCACAAAGGAACCGGTGGTTTATATTAATCATCTTGATGAATTGAGAGGAGTAAGAGATGATGGGGATCAAATCGTAATTGGCGCCCTGACCTCTTATCATGACCTGATTTCATCCCCTTTGCTGTTGAAATATATCCCGTTCCTGAGTGAAGCATTGCGTTACTTTGCTTCACCGCCTTTGCAAAACATGGCTACCATAGGAGGAAACTTGGCTAACGGTTCTCCCACAGCAGATATCACACCACTCCTGCTGGTCCTGAATGCGGAACTGAAAATGATGTCCAAGTCAAAACTCAGAATCATTCCCCTGAATGGCTTCTATACCGGTTATAAGCAATTCGACATGAAATATAATGAGTTAATAGGAGCAGTAATTATCTCAAAAAAAGCAACTTCTGGATATAGGTCTTATTATAGAAAAGTCGGGTCGCGCCGTTCCCTGACAATTGCAAAACTGAGCCTCGCTGGTCTGAAAAAGATGTCGGGAGAACAGATAGTAGAGATCAGATTGGCAGCAGGAGCACTGAATGAATATCCCCGGCGGTTAGCCAGAATTGAAGATTACCTGACATCCAGAATCCGATCCGAACTGGACTGGCAGGAAATTGAATCTCTCTTGAGCAAAGAGATTACTCCCATCACTGATCTTCGTTCCGATAGTGAATACCGATATCAGGTCTGCCTCAATCTGATTAAGCAATTTGTTCTTGATTAATTATTCTGATCAATTATATATAATGAAGTCAAATAAATCGAATCCCATTTGTTTAAATCATCAATATCTGAAATCAATTTAATCGGCTATAACATCATCATCTCTTCTGTGAACTGATGATAAGCCAATTCAACCGTGAGATACAACTGGATGTCATCGCAATATTTACTTAAAACCCCGTAGGGTTTGCCCTCAATTATCGCTTTTACTGTTTCCTGATCGTTTTTAAAGGTCAGATGTACAACCGGTATGTGATAAACATCATTGATGTACTGGGTAAGATCAAGGCCGGAAACTTCGCCTTCCAGCTCCAGATCAAGCATCACAAGATCGGGACGTAATTCTTCGATGTACTTGAGCGTCTCGTCATCATTCACAGCTAAACCTACAACATTATAACCCTTTCTGGCCAGAGCATTCTTCATCTCCAGTAAAACCAGAATATCGCTGACTGAAATCAAGATGTCCATGTTTCCTCCCTGTCTTTGGATTTGCAGAACATTATACAAGTCTTGTACCAAATTATTTGCGGGATTTCAAAAGGGCATTAATTTCGATAATTGTATATATTACATAGCTTTATAATATTAAGTCCACTTATTTTGTGGCACCCATATTATCTTATATATGATATAATTGTCATTTTTGACACAGATGAGTCGTCAGTTCTTATTTTGTCAGGTTGTATTTATGCAATTTTCTGTATAACTGGCGACGGCTAATGCCCAGAATTTTGGCTGTTTCGACTTTGTTTCCATCGACTTTTTCCATGGCTCTCATAATTGCTTCCTTCTCCGCCTGGCCGGCAGCTTCGTTAAGAACTAATGAATTACCGTCTGTGAGAGGATCTCTGGTTAGAAGCAATTCCACTTGATTGATATAATCATTTTGAGCAAGTAAAACTGCCCTGTTTACAGCATTCCGCAATTCCCTGACATTGCCGGGCCAGTCATGAGCTATTAACTGCTTCATTGTCGATGAATCAAATCCTTTGACCTGTTTATTGAATTTCAAGTTAGCCTGTTGCCGGAAATGTTCGATTAACAAGGGGATGTCATCCCTCCTCTCTGCCAGTCTGGGCAGGTCTATCTTGTACTCATGCAGTCTGTAAAATAAATCCGAACGGAATTTGCCATCCCGCACATCATCAATTATTCTTTGATTCGAAGCGGCAATAATCCTGACATCAACTTCCACTTCTTTTTTACTGCCCAGTTTGCTCAGGCATTTTTTTTCCAGTACCCTTAACAGTTTTGCCTGCATATTCAGAGGAAGGTTATTGATTTCATCCAGAAACAGAGTACCTTTATCCGCCAGTTCGAATTTACCTGGTTTATTCTGGCTGGCCCCGGTAAAAGCTCCTCTTTCATAACCGAATAATTCGCTTTCGAACAGAGTTTCCGGAATTGCCCCGCAATCAACTGCCACAAAACCATGATCCCTGCGCAGGCTGTAATCATGAATCAATTCGGCAATAATTTCTTTACCCGTACCGGTTTCCCCCTCAATCAGAACTGTAACATCCGTACCGGCGATAATACGCACATGTTCGAGTACTCTGCGGAAAGCAACGCTCTCGCCAATGATGTTTGTCAACAAATCACGTTCATTCAGCTTTTCTTTCAATTCCCGGACTTCCCTGGTCAGCCTGGCTGTCTGCAAAGCTTTCTGGATAACGATCAATATTTCTTCCCGATCAACCGGTTTACTTAGATAATCATAAGCTCCCAGTCTCATGGCTTGAACGGCATTTTTAACATCCCCATGGGCTGTAAGCATGACGGCAATTATATTTGATCTCTTCTGTTTCATGATAGACAGTAACTGAAGTCCATCCGCATCAGGCAGTTTCAGATCCAGGAATACCAGATCGGGATTGAATTGTTCGAAAAGATTTAAAGCTATTGTTCCTGTTTCAGCAATCTGAACCCGATAACCAGCCTGGCTAAGAATCCTGAGCAAACTCTGCCTGATCAGAAAATCATCATCAACTACCAGAATCCTGTTCACATTCACTCCTTAAGCATATTGATAAAATTTAATTGAAAATCAAGAATCAATCTTATAAGAAAAACAAAGCCTGTTCAATCTAACTCTGTCAAATATTATCTTTTGGGACTGTAAGCTCTTTTCAGCCAATCTGAAAGCCCATCCAATCCAGGAAAGAGGACTCTTTCAGTGATATTGGACTGGTCCAGTTTATCTCTGATTTCCCATTTCAGCTCACTGGGAATGATAATTCTTGACCAGAGTGCGGGATAACGTTCCAGCCAATTATTCAGAACCAGCCGGGGATTACTGGAAATTGAGAACAAAGCATATTGATTGATAAATCTGTCATCAATTGAAGCAGGTTCAAAAAACAGGAGGAAATCTTCATCAGGCAGAAGATTAGCAAATTCATTAAATGAGCCGGCAGCATTAAGTATCATATCAACTGTGAAGGCAAAAGCTCCTTCTCTTTCCAGTTCTTTTTTTAATTCAGTCGGCAGTAATCCATGTGCTTTCACATAGTCTACTATCCAGATAACTCCATCCAGAGCATATTGCTCGATATTAGCCGTAGCAAAATGCATGGCAACAAAGGGCGAGTATGTCCAATCCATTAATCTGGTTGGTAAACCGTGGTGCTGGGCAACAGACAACCAATGCCAAACCGTATTTCTTTCAACTACATCCCGGTGGGCATATTTAACAAAATTCCTGAGCAGGTGGTGTTCCATTTTGCAATAATCCCCGCCCAATCTTATCAGAGTCGTTTCCAATTGATAAGCAGCATCCGAAAGACCACGAAAGACATTTTTAGAACGGAAGCGCCCTAAATCAGCATTCCAGGAATCTGCAAAAATTAATTCCTGTAGATGATTCCATGATTCTGCTCTTATGTCGTTGTTCATTGCTTACCTCACTTAAGCTAATCAAATGGAAGACCTTATTTTTAGGCAACTTTTTTTGCAGGAACATTCAGAAATAACAGAAGATTGATCTTCATTAAAATCCCTGGTTTCGTGAACAGCAATAAACATTATCTTAATTTAATTTCAGGGGCTTATCATTCTGCTTGACAGTCAAAAGCTCCTATAAATATTTTGTCCGTTCTCGATCATCAATGCTTATTAATAAAGGAGAAAGGATGAAAACAGATACACCCAGCCCTGATCAGATACATCAGGAATGGTATCTATTTGACGCTGCTGACCAGGTTCTTGGCAGATTAGCCACCAGAATTGCCACCCTGCTGCGGGGAAAAAATAAACCCTATTTCAGTCCACACCTGGATACTGGTGACTATGTAATAGTCATTAATGCCGAAAAAATCAAACTAACCGGCAATAAGGAACTGCAGAAAATATACAAAAGATATAGTGGATATCCTGGCGGTCAGAGAGAAATTCCGTACCAGAAAATGCTCGAACAGAAACCGGAAGAGATCATTATTCATGCTGTAAAAGGCATGCTGCCCAAGAATACACTGGGAAATCAACTCCTGCAGAAACTCAGAGTTTATGCAGGCAATGAACATCCCCATGCAGCCCAGAAACCTCAGCTTGTCACTCTTACCGGTAAGGAGGAATAGAATGCAATACTTTGATGCCATTGGAAGAAGAAAGAATGCTATTGCCAGAGTGCGTCTTACACCGGGAACCGGTAAACGAATAGCCAATAAAAGAACCATGAAAAACTATTTTGGCCGGGAAACCCTGGAAATGATAGTGGAACAGCCTCTCCAGCTGGTTGGACTTTCCGAGAAAGTTGACATTAATGCCAATGTTACCGGAGGAGGCCTTTCCGGGCAGGCAGGAGCTATCCGTCTCGGTATTGCCAGGGCTCTGGTGAAATATGATGAAGAAATGAGGCCTGGTCTGAAATCCCGGGGACTTCTTACCAGGGATCCTCGTATGGTAGAGCGCAAAAAACCGGGTCGGCCTAAAGCCAGAAAGAGATTCCAGTTCTCTAAACGTTAAGCCAATAGAAAAATTTCTGTTCCAGATTTGCAAGGCGGTGTCCGGCTTTACCGGATTGAATTGCAGTTAATCTGAAGCAGTAATAAATAACCGTAGTAAGGAGAAGAAATGTCAGTTGTTACTATGAAACAACTTCTGGAAAGCGGAGTTCATTTTGGTCATCAAACCCATAAATGGAATCCCAAAATGGATCGCTATATTTTCATTAAACGCAATGGTATTCACATCCTTGATCTAAAGCAGACCCTTGATGCAGTTAATGAAGCATACATGTTCATTAAGGACGTGGTAAGCCAGGGCGGTTCAATTCTTTTTGTCGGCACCAAGAAACAAGCCAAGGAAGCAATCGAACAGGCGGCTAAGAAATGTTCCTCCTATTACGTGAACAATCGCTGGTATGGCGGTATGTTAACCAATATGAGAACTATTCGTCGCAGCATCGAAAAGCTTGATTATTTCGAGCAGATCTCTGAAGATGGCACTATTAACAGTTTCACTAAGCTGGAAGCTACCCGCATGCGCCGCTCTTATGAGAAAATCAAGGACGCCCTGGAAGGGATCAGGGAAATGGAAAGAATGCCGGCAGCCATCTTTATTGTTGATATTATCAAAGAGAGTATAGCTCTCAGCGAAGCAAGGAAACTTAATATTCCCATTGTAGCTATGGTTGATACCAATGCTGATCCAGACCTGGTGGATTATGTAATACCGGCTAATGATGATGCCATCCGGGCTATTCAGCTGGTTTCCGATATCATGGCCAATGCTGTTATTGAAGGCCGCCAGATCATGACGGAGGGAAGTGACAGTATTAATCAGGCAGTTGTTGAAGAAGTTCAACCTGAGAACCTGCCGGAAGAATCAGATAAGGATCAAGCTGAAGCAGTTGAAGCTCCCGTTAAGAAAACCAGAACAAAAACTTCCACCACCAGAAATACTGAATCATCAGAAGGTGATAAGGCAAAAACAATTCTCAAAAAAAAGCAGGAAGTTAAACCAGAAGGTGATGCAGAATAACTTTATTATTATCAGGAGTTAAAAAATGGAAATAGCTGCAAAAGATGTAATGAAACTGAGAAATATCACCGGTGCCGGCATGATGGATTGCAAGAAAGCTCTTCTGGAAAGTAAGGGCGATTTTGATGGTGCAATTAAATACTTACGTGAAAAGGGTATCAGCAAGGCTGCCAAGAAAGCCGAAAGGGAAACCAAAGAAGGCAGGATATATGCCTACATTCACGGTGAGGGGAAAATCGGGGTCATGATCGAGGTTAATTGTGAAACGGATTTTGTGGCCCGTAATGTACAGTTTGTTGAATTATGCAAAGATCTGGCCATGCATATAGCTGCGACCAATCCTTTAGCCATTGACGAAGATGGAATTGATCCATCACTGATCGAACAGGAAAGAGAGATCTACCGCAATAAGGCTTTGAATGAGGGAAAACCGGAAAAGATAATCGATAAAATCGTTGAAGGCCAGGTAGTAAAATTCCTCAAAGAAAACTGCCTGCTTGAACAGGAATTCATCAAGGATCCTGATAAATCTGTTCGTGATATTATTCACCAGGCAGTTGCAAAAATGGGTGAGAATATTCAGATAGCCAGATTCGTGAGATATTCTTTAGGTTAGAAATGAGCGATTTCTTTAAGCCTGAGAAAATACATAAAATCATCATCAAGATCAGTGGTGAAATTCTGGGAAATCCACAGGGTGGCGGATTATACCTGCCATCTGTGAACAATCTGATTGAAGAGATAATTCCTGTTAAAAATATGGGTTACAGTCTGGGCATAGTGCTGGGTGGTGGAAATATCTTTCGTGGCGGTTCTGATTTGGGCAGTAATCTCAATCGTTTTACAGCTGATGACATAGGAATGCTGGCCACTATTCAGAATGCCCTGCTTTTGAGTGACCGTCTGAATAAAATGAACTATCAGACTGAAATCTATTCTGC
>JAFGEH010000213.1 GCA_016931665.1 Candidatus Cloacimonadota bacterium
CCAGAGCATTTATTCTCGTCAACCTCTGCCACGATGGGTTCATGCTGGATCTGATCGTTGGCCATGAGGGCCAGAACCTTGGCTGCTGCCCCCGAAGCCTGAGAAACCGCATCCGGAATGTCCTTGGGTCCCTGAGCAGCTCCGGCCAGATAAAATCCTGACTGCAGACTTTCCAGTGGCCTGAGCTTGGCATGGGCTTCCATCAGGAATCCGGCATCATCGGTACTTAACTTCAAGGTTTTAATGAGTTTCTCTACTCCCTCACTGGGGACAACTGACTGAGCCAGAACCACCATATCCGCCCTGATCTCAACTTTTTTACCGGTAAGTGTATCCATGCCATGCACGATCATCTTATCACCTTCCCGATAAATTTTAGCTACTTTACCGCGAATATAGACAATCCCATCCTCGGATACTGCCTGTTGAATGAATTCCTCGTACCGTTTACCTCCGGACCGGATATCAATATAGAAAATATAGGGTTGCCCGTCATGGACCTTGTGTTTATAAAGTTTTGCATGTTTCAAAGTGTACATGCAGCAGATTCTGGAACAATAAGGCATGTGCCTTTCCGGATCGCGGGAACCCGAACATTGCACAAATACTATTTCTTTGGGAACCTTGCCGTCCGACGGACGTTTCATCTCACCACCGGTGGGTCCGGTGGCGGAAAGTATCCTTTCGAACTGTAGGCCGTTGACCACATCCAGATATTTACCGTAACCATATTCAGCGATCTTTTCAACCGGATAAAGATCAAAGCCAGTAGCTACAATGACTGCTCCAATCTTCTCCTTGAAGATCTGAGGTTTAACATCATAATTGATTGCTTCCGGTTTACAGGCTTTCTGGCACTCTCCGCAGGCGATAGGGTCGAAACCCAGGCAGTGTTCGGGATCAATGGTATAGGAAGCGGGAATTGCCTGAGGAAAAGGAATATAGATCGCCCGTCTCCAGGCCAGACCTTCATCATATTCACTGGGCACTACAACCGGGCAGACGGCTGTACAATCATCACAGAGAGTGCATTTATCAGGATCAATGTATTGAGGCTGCCTTTTCACCGTGATCTCAAAATTCCCCATAAAGCCTTCTACCGATTGCACTTCACTGTTAACCAGAAGTTTTATCTTTTTGTTCTTGGCCAACTGGACCATCTTGGGTGTAAGAATACACTGAGAACAATCAAGAGTGGGAAAAGTTTCAGAAAGCTGGATCATATGGCCGCCGATCGATGGTTTCTTCTCGACCATAACAACTTCATAACCGCCTTCTGCTATATCAAGGGCAGCCTGAATACCGGCTATTCCACCGCCGATAACCATCACTCTTTTTGTGAGGGGAGCCATGATAGGCTGCAGTGATTTATTCAGACGCAGCTTCTCTATGGCTGTTTTGATAATCAAATTCGCTTTTCTGGTAGCTTCCTCTTTTTCATTATGGACCCAGCTGCACTGTTCACGGATATTGGCAACTTCCAATTGATATTTATTAAGGCCGGCTTCCTCAATGGCGTTCTGAAAGGTTGATTCATGCAGTGTGGGGGAACATGCCGCCACTACTATACCTTCCAGCTTGTTTTCCCTGATAGCTTTTTTGATGAGATTCTGTCCCGGATCGGAACACATGAACATATAATTTTCAATATATGACACTCCGGGATAATCAGCCAGATCGACTGAAATCTTATCTACATCTACAGTATCCTTGATATTAACTCCGCAATGGCAGACAAATACACCGATTCTTTTCATAACTTTCCTCTCAGATGAGATCCTTTTCTTTGAGCAAGGGTTCCGGATCAATACTGTGCAGCTTACTCCACTCGGCATCCCAGCCTCCACCCAGCGCCACAGACATCAACTCCGTGAAATAGAAGACCGGCATTCGATTGAAATCCACATATTCCTGTTCCACATCTTTCTGCAGAAAATCAAGATTATAGGCACACAGGGGACAACTGGTTACAATGGCTTCACAACCGGCCAGCCATGCTGAATTCAGGATCTCGTAAGCTCTCTTGATACTGATGTCCTTCTTGGTTATCGTCTGATAGGCACCGCAGCATTCAAGTTTATAAGGATAATCTCTGGTTTCGGCTCCCAGAGCCGTAAGAAAATCTTCTATTATAGTGGGATCCTCAAAACTATCGATAGCATATTCTTCGGGTCTCACCAGCAAACAGCCGTAATAGGCACCCAATTTTAAATTATTCAATGGATTGACTACTTTCTTGCGAATCAATTCAAAGCCAATTCTTTCCCTGAGAAGAGTGAACAAATGATAAATTTTGATCCGCCCTTCATATCTCATGTTTTCCATGTACATGAAATTGTTGACCTTTTCCAGATTTTCCTGGCTGCTGGTAATGAAGTCATTGGATCGTTTCAGAGTATTATAGCACATGCTGCAGAGGACAATAAGTTCGTTCAGACCCTGGTCTTCTGCCCGCAGCAGGTTACGGATGGAGGAAAGCTGCAGCATCAGATCATCGCTGGTCATGGAAAAAACTGTTCCACAGCATACCCAGTCCTGCATCTCTTCCAACTGATAGTCCAGCTGCTGCAGGGCTCTAACTGCTGATTCTTCAAAATGCCGGGCATTAGCTTTCAGGGTACAACCGGGATAATATGATAATTTCATTGCCATCCTCCTTTTACCCTGTCATTTTCCGCATAGCACAAACCAGCAGAATAGGC